>CAYHTX010000022.1:0-4392 GCA_964359615.1 uncultured Gammaproteobacteria bacterium
CCCAGGTAATCGTCGGCGCCGACTTCCAGGCCCACGATCCGGTCCACGTCTTCGTAGGCAGACGTATTTGGGTCTGAATACGCCGGAATGTTTACGGCACCGATCACGTGTTCGCGTTCGTATTCCACCGCGCTCCGGAGGTCGACGAGCACAAAACTTTTGTCGCCTTTGTCCATCTTGCCGCGCAGCGAATGCGGACTCACGTGCACTGCGTTTTCTGTGAGATAAAATTCTTTGATGAGTTCATTCGAGGTTTTTTCCGGTGCAGTTTTTTCTTTCGTCATGGCGAGCGTCGTGAGACTGCCGACGACGGCCGCGAGGATGACAGCGAGGACGAGGGTCTTGGTTGCATGCATAGTGTTTGAATAAAAATAAAATGCAGAATTAGTGACCGCTCTCTGAGGCATCTATCTCGCCGCTGATAACAGATGGATTATCCGGGCCAGTAACGTCAATCGTGCCCCAAGCGCCGCGATCGAGGCGCGAGAGGGCGTGATCAACGAGAATATATTTGCCCGGCACGTCAGCCGTGAATTCGACGATCGCCGCGCCGCCGGCCGGAATCATGGTGGTCTGGACGTTTTCGAGGATCGGACTCGTGGGCCCAATCGCCGCCTCAGGGTACACACGGTCGAAAATTTCACCGATGACATGGAACGAGGAAACTAGGTTGACGCCGCCGTTGCCGACATACAGTCGGACACGCTCGCCAGTCTTGACTGTCATGTTCCCTGTGGCCCCGCCGACGCGGCCATTGAAAACAATGTATTGTGGTTGACCTGCCAGCATCGCCTGGGCATCAAAAATCTGGAGTCCGCTTTTGCCAAGTTTTCCGGTACTGTAAAATTCCCCCTGCATCACATAAAATTCTTTGTCAACCGATGGCAAGCCAGCTTTGGGTTCGACCAGGATAAGTCCGTACATGCCGTGCGCCATATGTACAGCAACATTTGGGTGGGCGCAGTG
The DNA here is from genome assembly GCA_964359615.1 of uncultured Gammaproteobacteria bacterium. Lineage (GTDB taxonomy): Bacteria > Patescibacteriota > Patescibacteriia > Magasanikbacterales > UBA922 > CAYHTX01. The sequence continues at coordinate 967 of CAYHTX010000022.1, forward strand.
ATAGACGTAGAGTCCTGGGTTTAGCGTTTTGAAGGTGATGGTTTTGGTTTCGCCGGGGGCGATATTCGTCATGGCCGCTCCTCCGCCCGGACCGGTGACGGCATGCAGGTCAATGTTGTGGTGGTGGATGCTCTTGGGGTCATTTGTGATCGCGAGTTCCACTGTGTCGCCTTCGCGCACGCGCAGCATCGGTCCGGGCACGGTGTCGTTGAATGTCCAATAATTAAATTCGATGCCATCCGCCATTTCGCCGATTACTTCTTTGGTTTCAAGCGTAATTTTTACATGGTCTTCGCTTGTTCGCGTGATCACGTTAGGCACGTCATTCGGGTCGCGAGCAACTGTAGGAACGCGCTCCATGTCTCCAGCCTTCTTAAAAAAGGCGATGATATCTTTAGTCTTTATCACCGGACCATCTGCTGGGCCGAAGGTGCGGATGTGGCGCGGAATATTTTGGAACCAGAGCAGTGTGGCGCTCAGCATGAGGACGAGCACCACGACGAGGGCTCCGGCGGTTTTGGTTGATCGTCGCACGACAATATAAAAAAGAATAAATGCAACTCCAATGGAAAGAAGTACTTCAAGGATGGATTCTCTGATAATAAATTGGAAGAGGGAGAATGTTGTCATACGGCTGTCGGCTGGGTGAGGAGCGCGTGCCGGGCGCGGAGCTGGTGGAGAATCCGGCATGGCTCGACAAGACGCGGGTCAGTGATGCGGTAGTAGGCGCGGAGTCCTTCGCGGCGGGCTTTGACAAGTCCGGCACGGCGGAGAAGCGATAGATGCTGCGAGAGGTTGGCTTTCGAGATGCCGACAGTCTTAAGGATGTCCTCGACGGCCCGTTCGCGATGTTTAATGATATTCAAAATCTCGAGCCGCTTCGGGTTGGCGAGGAGGCGGTACACCTCGGCGTTTTGCGCGTACGTCGCCTGCGGGAAGGGGGATTTCATAGTTAAGAAGTTTAGAAACTTATTAACAATACTATACCAGGATAGAAAGAAACTGACAAATCACAATCAAAAAATACGGCGCTGCGCGCCGCCGTTAAAAATATTGAGAAAATTCCTGAAAGTTTGGTAAGTGTAGCGCCAAGGGGAGTCGAACCCCTCTACTCAGGTTGAAAACCTGATGTCCTAACCGATAGACGATGGCGCCGCGAGTGAAAGCAGTATACTGAATGAGAACCTCAGCGTCAAGCGTATATATAGGTATACCGGTCTGGCCATCTCTTAAATAGTGTATACACAAGGCCCGACTTGACATGATTTGAAGGACAAGGTAATATTCCGCCATCAAACCGCAGACAGTAGCTTCCTTCGGCTCCCCTTCAGTAAGTTTAGGGTCGCTCAGGATTAAACACGCTACCGAGGTACACTTCTGAACTCTTTTTGGGTTCATCAAAAGGTCGAACACCTTGTCTCGTCTACGGTCGCAAACCGTATTTTTTTATGCCAAAAACCAGACAACAGAAAGAAGTGTTACTCCAGGAGCTGGTCAGTGCTCTCAAAGGTGCAAAAGGCGTTGTGTTCGCCAATTTTCAGGGGCTCAAGATGAAAGACTCTGATGAACTCCGCGGCAGCTGCAAGAAGCAGTCGCTTCACTACGTGGTGACTAAAAAAACCCTTCTCCGAAAAGCGCTGGCGGATATCGGGATTATGCTCGATACCAAAGCGTTCGAGGGCGGCGTTTCAGTCGTCACCGGCGAGGCCGATGAGGTGGCGCCGGCGCAGGTCGTGGCCACGTTTGCCAAGACGCATGAGATGGCGAAAATTTTTGGCGGCCTTCTCGAGGGGAATCTCATCGATGGCGCGAAAGTGACGGCACTCTCCAAGCTCCCGAGCAAACAACAACTGCTCGGCCAGCTGGTCGGGACGCTGAATGCGTCACTCTCCGGATTCGCCAATGTCTTGGCTGGTAATTTGCGCGGTCTTGTAACGGTGCTGAATGCCGTGAAAGACAAAAAGCCAGCCGCTTAACTCATAATCTATTTATTATCTATCGTATGGCCGATGAAACTAAAGTGGTCGAAGTACCAGAGAAATTTAAAAAGCTCGTGGAAGAAATCGAAAAAATGTCTGTCCTCGATCTGTCTGAACTCGTGAAAGTACTCGAAGACAAATTTGGCGTGTCAGCCGCCGCCCCAGCCATGATGATGGCCCCGATGATGGGTGGTGCTGCCGGTGGCGCAGCTCCAGCCGCTGAGGAAAAAAGTTCATTCGACATCGAACTCACCGAAGTCGGCGGCAACAAGATCGCAGTCATCAAAGTGGTGAAGGAAGTGACCGGCCTCGGCCTCGCGGACGCGAAAGGCCTGGTGGACGGCGCTCCAAAAGTGATTAAACAGGGCGTTGCCAAAGCCGATGCCGAAGCGATGAAGAAAAAGATTGAAGAAGCCGGCGGCAAGGCGACCTTGAAATAAGTCTCTCGGAAAAAGAAAAAATATCCCCGACTGAGCGGGGATATTTTTTATCGTTGAAGTTTTATAGCGCCACACGGTACACTTTATTGCTGTCGAGAATATACGCCACACTGGCGTCGGTATCGATGCTCATGCCGGTCGGTCCTTGCCAGGCATCTGACGTCATTTGCCGGACCAATTTTCCGTCAGTCGTTAAGATGATGAACCGCTTTGTCGCAGCCTCGAGGATATACAGGCGATCGACGCCATTGTACGTCCAAATGGCCGTCGGAGCCGAGAGGGGCGGCGCTAGTCCGGAGACGGCAAACGGTACTTTTTTCCCGGCGCTGTATTTCTGAATTTCTCCGTCTTTTTCGAGCAGGAAAATATCGCCGTCGATCGCAAAGGCGATCGCGTCATGCACGTCTCGTTCGGCGTCCTTGATCCATTCGACTCCTTTATCATAGCCAGTTTGCGTTTTCGCATGGCGGTAGATCTGGTTGGCGCCTGGGTCAAGCGTGTAGAGTCGTTGGTTATAGACCATGATATCGGCGAGCGCCGGACCAGGCTGAGGGTAGGTGATACTTTTGCCGATGAGGACGCCGCTTTTTTTGTCATATTCCACGATGTTCATGCCCTCGCTTACGAAGACGACCGTATCATGTTCCTTTGGCGTTGCGGCTGCGGTCACACGCCGGATCGAGCCGTGATTAGCGGTTTCGACGCCTTTGGTATCGAGATCAATGCGGTAGAGGAGCGGGTCGTCAGGCCCATAGGCGAGGAGCGTCCGGTCAATGCGCACCAGTTTTGCGGCTCGAACGGCATCGCCTCGCGCGCTCAAATCGGCGACGAGTTCAGGCGTCACGATCTCCATCTTTTGCGCTCGTCGCTCGATATCGTGCATGTCGGCGTCGAGTGCCGCAGCCGTAGTTTTTTCTTTTTGCGAGTCCTGCGGGAGTGAGGTGAGGAGCGTTCGGGCATCTTTTAAGAAATTAACCGCGCTCGTGTCATCGCCGTAGATCAGCCTG
>CAYHTX010000022.1:4402-11162 GCA_964359615.1 uncultured Gammaproteobacteria bacterium
AATATTCTTTTTAATTTCGCCGACCGTGCGTTCATAGGCAGCGATGGCCGACTTTCGTTCTTCTTGGATTTGCAGGAAAAAAAAGGCGGCGAGCGAGATGAGCGCTCCGAGTACGCCGAGGACGACAACCAATTTCGTCATGAGCGACAGGTCGGCGAAAAATTGTTTTTTTCTTTTGACAAAGGCGTAAAATTGATCGAGGACGATCGCGCGCTGACCGCCGCGGTTCGTCGCGATGAGGATAAGGGCGATCGTGAGGCGGCCGGTCCCGAGCGTCATGCGTTTGAGGAGCCGATAGAGTCCGACAACCATCGCGACGATCACGCGGCCGAGAGAAACGAGGAGTGGGTTCCCAACAGGTTCCGGTGTTTCTCCGCGCGGGCGGTAATTCGTTTCTTCGGTTCGGTGGAGGGCGCGGGTGACGGCGGGCGATACCGGCACGTCAGGCGTGTCCGCAAAAAAATGTTTCGGCAGTTTGCCGCTCTTTGGCATCTCTTCTTTTTTCGGAGCGTGGATCAGGATGCCGCCGTAGGAGGTGCCATTGCGGAGCGCCCCTAGCACTTTTTCGATGTGGGCCACGGTCTCTTTGGCGCGGCGGCTAAAGACGAGCTTTTCGATCCGATCGATGGATAGTACTCCGCCCGCCGATGGCGTGGCCACATAAAAGAAATCACCTGGATTGAGTTTTCCCTGGAGGACGGAGGAGAAGAGATGTGCGCTCTCTTGTTCTGGATCCCGTTCCGTGATGTTCATGGCGCGCGGACCATCTTTCGCCTGGAAAAAGAGAAAGGCGAGCGGCGTGCCGTGACAAGCAAATGAGATCTGGTCGCCACGGACCACCCCGATGAGGCAGTGCACCGCTGTCCGATTGGCGGCCGAGAGAATATGGTGGCCGCGCCGGTTCGTGTATTCGAGGCACATCTCAAAGGGGTCTTTGTTGTCCTGTCCGACCGCTTGGTAGTACTTTGCTTCGAAATCGTCGATGAGGGTCTGCAGCATCTCGATCTGCTCGCGCGTGCCATGGGTGATTTCGGAAACAGCAAAAAAATACCCCTTGGCCTCTTCTTCGCGAGTCGAAGGTTCGGTGATATGGAGGAGGACGTGCGAACGCATCTGGTTGCCGCCCTCGATAAAAAATTCTTCAATATCGAGCATACCCGCGGAATCGGAAAGGAGCTTTGACAGTAATGGAATAAGTATACTATAGTATAGGCATTCGTGACAATGCTTTTTCCCGGTTTTCCGCTGTGAGAACTGACGAACGGTATGCTTGAACATCTTTTTGGTTCAAAAACGCGGCTCAAGTTATTGCGCCTTTTTTTTCGTGATCCGGAAAAATCATATTTCGTGCGCGAGATCACCCGGCTTCTCGATACGCAAATCAACGCGGTCAGGCGCGAGCTCGGCCTCCTCATCGAGGCGGGGATTGTGAGAGAGATAGACAAGGAGATTGATCCGGCGCATGGACACGCTGGCCCGATCGGGGAGAGTCTCAGGAAATACTATTCGCTGAATAAAGAGTCTATTTTGTACTCAGAACTCCAGGCGCTCCTCATCAAGGCGCAGATTCTCGGTGAGCAGCAGTTTGTCAAAGAAGTGCAGGAGAAAGCTGGGGATATCAGTCTCCTCCTCCTGACCGGACGATTTACTGGCGACAAGCACGCTCCCACTGATCTCCTTATTGTCGGGAAAATCCATGAGCGCGTGCTCGGGAAGCTCATCACGGATCACGAAAAAGAGTTTGGTTTTGAGATCCGTTACACCGTCATGGCACCGCAGGAATTTCATGACCGCCGGCATATCATGGACAAGTTTCTCTATGGCGTCTTTGAGGCGAAGCATATGAAGGTCGTGGATACGCTCATGTGATATGGCGGGTTGGTATCTCCTACTCAATCTGGCGGAGAAAGACGAGATCCACCTCGCGCTGTTTGATGAGACGAATTTCAAAGAGTGTAAGAAGAAAGGACAGAATCGGTTGCTACTTCAGGCGATTGAGGAATTTTTGACAGGCCAAAACGTATCGAAGAAAATGGTGCAGGGGATCATGGTCGTCGTCGGTGCGGGAAGTTTTACGAATACGCGGATTGCGACGACGACGGCGAATGTGTTTGCCTATGTGCAACGTATTCCCGTATTCGCGATTGGGGTGACTGATGTATCGCGGGTGCAGGCTCTCATTCCAGAACTTCTTCGGCAGTCGGTCGGACAGTACATCTCAGCAACCTACAGTGGGGAGCCGAATCTTGGGAAGAAAAAAATGGCTGAATAGAGACATTTTTTAACATTCAGCTTCGATCGCCCGGTGCTTGACAACGAGCGATTTTTTTGCTATAATATATTGCTTTTCGTCGGCAGGATGCTAACGGAAGGCAAGGAGGTTTGGAAATTGTACTCAGTGAGAGAGTGGGTCAAGAATTGGTCTGCCCCTCAACTCGATCTCGCGCTCAGCCCGCGGGATCGAACAGTAGAAAGGATGATGGCTGAAAGGATGGGCGTCGAGTTCCCGCAGATCGGGTATACCCGATACAGATCGATACTCGCGGACGTGGTCGCGCACGAGTTCGCGCGACGAGTCGGCGCGCTCGATATCGGCTTCGAGGCCAGGCTTACGAACTCTGGGATGGCCGCTGTCGAGGCGGTGGTCGAGGCTGCGGAGATTCAACCCGGGGATAACATCGCTCGGGGTGAGGTGCTCTACAGCATGACACCGCAGGTGCTCGAGCGACGCAGGGGCCTGACCGGGGGACGCCTGACGCTCGATGTCCTGCCCGCGGACGCGGGGAATTTCTTCGACGCCGCGAAGAAGGACTACCAGCGGTACAGCCGCAGGATGTTCTTCTTCGAGACGATCGGCAACGGCAGACCGATGCCGGTGTTCGAGTTCGATGGGGTTCTCCGCGATGTTTGGCGCTGGGAGAACACGTGGCTCGTGCTCGACAACACGTTTCTCACCTGCGTACTCTTCAACCCCTTTGCGGTCTACGCGAGGGTTCGCGAGGAGTTCGGCGAAGATCCGCGGGTCAAGTTCGTCTATGTCGAGTCGTTGTCGAAGCACTACCGCGCGCATGGTGGGTTCGACCACGCGCCGGGTGGCATCGTCATCGGACCAAAGGACTTCATCGCGAAATGCGACGAGGCCCTGCAGTTCGGCGGTGTCATGACGACGCCGACGCTCCTCGACTTCCCGTACGACCTGTACGACGCCGCCGCGGCAGTCATGCCGCAGCTTTCGCGAAACGCGGCCGCGGCGGCCGAGTTTCTTCGGGGGCACTCGCAGACCAAAGAGGTCTGGTACCCGGACCTCGCGGAGCGACTGTCGCAGGCGAGCGGCGCCGGCGGGGTGCTCTTTTTCGAAGCCAAGGTTGAACAGCCTGGCTTCGGAGAACGCGTACTCGCCGAAGTCATACCGCCCCGCGCGTCGTTCGGCCACGATGATACGACGCACGTCGACTTCGGGTCGCTCGACCCGAAGTTCCCGCCCGGTCTCATCCGCCTCGCCGTGGGCGCACGTGAGACCCCTCAAGAAGTGGTGTCGAAGCTCGAGGCTTGCCTCGGGCGTCGGCCCTAACCTACCAAGATGCCTTCCCCAGGCACGAAGCCCACCGCACAAACTGCAGGTGGGCGTTCCGTTTTTATGCCTTGCCAAAAGGAAATGAGCGCCATATAATAAGTCTCGTATGAAAAAATCTGAGCAGGTTTTTTGGGAATCAAATAAATCAGCGGCGCTCTGGTCACGCCTCCGCCCGCCTGCTCGGCCATCACGGGGGGTGATTCGCATCATTGAACAGCTCTTTCGAAAAAAGACGGCGAAAAATCTCCGCGTACTCATCCTCGGCGCTACGCCGGAACTGCGCGATCTGGCAGCCAAACACCGGTGGCGAACGGTCGTCGTTGATCTCTCGCTTGATCGCCTGGTCAACTTTGCGTCCCTCATGAAATATCCTCCACAACATGAAGTACTCGTGGTTTCGGATTGGCTCACAGCGCCGCTTCGTGAAGGTTTTTTTGATCTTATCCTCAGCGATGCGGTTTTTTGCAACCTTGACTACCCCGCGCAGCGGAAACTGGCTAAAAAAATTTCACGCCTGTTGACGCCGGGCGGTAGATTTATCGAACGGACGATGCAGTATGCGCCTCCCGCCGAACCGCTTTCAGCCATCGTGGAAAGATACCTCCACCCGAAGGCGACGCTCGAGGACATAAGCGCATTTGAGATTTTGGTCAAAGGTCATATCTATAACCCCACGCTCCACCGTGTTGAAAATGAGAAAAAATTACACCTCGTCCATCGGGTCATGGGGAAGCGATTTTCGAACCCGGCCGTTAAAGAATGGCTCCGCCTCACGCCGGCCACTCGGAAATATTGGTATTGCGTCACGAGCCAGGCCTTTGCTCGCCTGATGCGTCCGCACCTGCGTGCGATCTCTGTCTCGTACGCCAAAGATTATCCCGCGTGGGAACTTTTTCCCGTCTATACTTTTGCCAAGAAATAAATCATTATGTCTGCTCCAGACACGCATACCCAGCCGTGGAAAAAGATCGCCAATACCTGGAAAAATATCGGTATCGGTTCTCGGCCCTCCCGCCACATCATCCAGGCGATGGAGCGTTTTTTTCTGCGCGCGACGCGCGGCAAAAAAACCGTGCAAGCGCTCGTCTTCGGCGCGACGCCGGAGATCCGGAGCATGCTCGCCAAATATCCGAATACCACGGTCACCGTCCTCGATGTGAATCTCGAGATGATGCGGGCGATGGCAGAACTCATGACGAAGCATCCGCGCCGGGAGATATGGGTGCGCGCGAATTGGCTGGATGCGCCTCTCGCCGAGCATTACTATGATGTCACGTTCGGCGACTATATCAAGGGGAATGTTCCGTACAAGGACCAGCCGGCGCTCTACCGTCAGATTCATCATTTACTGAAGCCGGGTGGATCGCACATTGAGCGGCTATTTAGTTTTTTTCCTGATGCGCCGCGGTATGGCCTTGAAGCAATTATTGACCGCTACAGCAAAATGAAACCGACGTTTCAGCACGCGACAGATCTCTTTGGCTATCTCGTCTTCCTCACTCATAATGATTCGCTTTGTACAACGGATCGCATGTTTCGAATTCTCCATGACGTACGCAGTCGCCCGCACATGAAAGAGTATGATCGTCTTATCCGGCAAATTATTGTGCCGGGTAAAACCTGGTCGCACGGTATTCCCTGGAGCCGTGATCAACGCACAGTTATTCGTTATTTTACCCTGAGCGACAGAGCAGATGATGATACAGTTTTTCATAAATGGTCACATGTCTTTTACATGAAGCCGAGACGAATATGACCGGTGACCAGCATACGACCATCTACAATCAATTTTTGAGCGATTGGAAAAATGCGGAGCCGCCAGTGCGTCCCATGAAAAGTGAGCTTGTGGAGATCGGGAAAATTTTGGCAGCACAGAAAGGAAGGGCCATGGTACTCGGCTCTACTCCAGAATATCGCGATCTCGCACTCGGTCTCGGGTATGAAACGACGGCACTTGATATCAACCCGAACATGCTCTCGGGAATGGAGGAGCTCATGACTCAATCGGCGGGTTCGCACAATAAAAAAGTCGTTGGCGATTGGAATGCCATGCCGTTTCCGGATGCTTCATTTGAGTACATTCTCGCCGAGCAGTCACTCAATATTGTGCCAATGGTTGAACGTGGAAGCATTTTATCGGAGTGTGCTCGCGTGCTCACACCAGGCGGCATTTTTTTCTGCAAAGTGATGGTCATACGATCTGATTTTCGGCAGACGGTTACGGCGTGCACGGAAAAATTCTTGAAAGCCGAGTCTACGCTCAATGATTACACCATGTGCCTCATGCACGCCACTGATAGTGATGGTTATGATGAAACGACCGGTATGTTGCGTTTTCAGGATAGAGCATTTATTGAACAATACGTCGCTGACGGCGCATTATCGCCTGCAGTGCAGCGTGACCATCGGCGTGTATACGCCGCGCACTATACGGATCATCACCTCTATCTCTTATCTGAAGAAACGACGGAACAGCAGTTAGAAGCACGTTTTACTGTTGACCGGATTATTCGAGGCATTGAGTTCGAAATGTCAAAGGTTATGCCGATCTTTGTATGCAAAAAGAGATGATGTGTCAAAGTTCACTGAGGAAAAAATGCGTGAACGGGATGATATTTCCTAGCCGCGCGCTGGGACACATGCCTCTCACGAGATCAGAAAAGCAGCAATGATATGGCAACCGCAAACTGGCAACCCACCAAAGCTGAGTTCTGGAAATACCTGCCAGCGCCGGCTCGGCCGTGGCCGAGCGAGGTCGCGTGGTTTGAGAAATATGTCATTGAAAAGCAGGCTGAAATGGGTAGGGTGGATGTCCTTATTTTGGGTGCGACGGTGGAACTCCGCTCCATGTGTCATAAACACGGTGTGAATGCTCACATCGTTGATTTTTCGAAAAAGTTTTATGATATTCTGTCGGAACAGTCCATGGAGTATCGTGGAAAAGAGATATTTTATGAACAGGATTGGCTCTTGATGAATCTCGGGAAGCGGTTTGATCTTATTTTTGGCGACTGGGTACCGGGGGTGTTACACACGAGCGACTACGATGTATTCTCTCAATGCATCGTGAAGCATCTTAAAACAGATGGTCTCTGGGTCGCTCGGGAGTGTCTGCGTCCTGACCGATCGCCGGTTGACCTGGCGGCGGTTGTGAAAAAACACAATGCCAACTACGCTTATCAGTAT
>CAYHTX010000023.1:0-10914 GCA_964359615.1 uncultured Gammaproteobacteria bacterium
TACGACATGACAAACGTGAGGCGGTCTCCGCTTCTGAGGCGCGTGCTGTCGGTCGTAATTGACAGATCCACTTCGTCGGTAACCTCCGTGGTGTAGGTCAGCCAAAAGAGAGAAGCCGCGCCGAGCGCGATGGCAGCGGTGAGGAGAATGAGATCAAACAGAAATAATTTTTTCGCATGGACGAAATTCAGGTGGTACTTTTTTTTATATTGCAGCTCGGCCCCGTGAATCGGAGAGAGGAGGAGAGCCATGAGCCACCGGTGCGGCGCGCGGCGGAGGTGCTCCGCGGTCAGGTGTGTAGAAACAAACTTCATACGAGGTTCATGAGAGAACCGTATTATACTATTATATATGTGTGATTCGCAATAAAAAATTCCATCCGCCTGGGCGGATGGGGTTCTATGATTTTGGTGGCGCTTTTTTACCCTTCACGCTTTTCGTGCTCGGCGAATAGAGCGTGTTCGATATCTTCCATTTTTCGATATATTGTCCGATGCCGTGCTCATTGGATTTATTTCGAACCGTCGTCTTGCGCTGTGACCATTTGATGAGACTCTCAAAATTGATCTTATACCGTCCGCCGACCACCACGTAGGTGATCTCCTGGTTTTTAATGGCGCGGCGGATGGTTTGGCCGTTCACCCCAAAGAGGCGAGCGGCTTCGGAAATGGAGACTCGAATCATTTCTTTTGCATCGCTCATTGGCTTCGTTTCAGCCATAGACGGCTATTTGTATAAATTAGTCTATACAAATGTACCAGATGGATTCGACATTGTCAATAAGAATATCGCATCAACAACGACTAAATGTGGAGAAAACAGCTAGAGGCAAAACACGCGAAATGCAACCAATTTGTATACACTAGTGTATACAAATTTGCCATTTTTCGGCCACTGCCTCAACTAATGGACGATGAGAGAACATTGGCCTCTGTTCTTGGAGACATCTGAAAGAACCTGGCGACTTCCGCCGGTGTACACTTCCCGTTTTGTCCCTCGTTTGGTATACTTTTCCATGTTCTAATAATCGCCGAAGTGTAACATTTTCCTCCGGATGACGTCTTATTCTATGCACAGCGGTCTCAATGAAAAGATTTTGCTCTATCGCATACGAACGGCTGACGATCGGGAGGCGTTTGCGGTCATCTATGATGCCTATGTGCAACCGCTCTACCGGTTTGTCTATTTTCGGCTCGGGAGCCGTGAGGAAGCGGAAGACGTGACGAGCGAGATCTTCATGAAAGCCTGGCAGTATCTGCGGGATCGTGAACGGGAGGAGGAGATTCGCAGTCTCAAACATCTCTTATATGGTATCGCCCGCAATGCTGTCGTTGACAGGTATCGAGCGCGGGCACGCCAGAAACAGGTAAGCCTGAACGATGCCATGGAGATTCAGGACACAAAAAATATCGCGGCTACTTTTGAACAGGATGAAGCGGTTCGAACACTCATGGCGCAGGTGAAAAAATTGAAGCAGGAGTACCAAGACGTTATTTTTCTCCGCTACGTTGAAGGCCTGTCTGTCGGCGACATTGCGGCGGTTCAAGGCAAAGGCACAACCAATGTGCGCGTACTTCTTCACCGGGCCGTAAAAAAATTACGCGCCATCGCGGGGACCAACACTTATGAGTAGAGAAATTACTGAACAACTCAAAGCGCTGCGGCACAGGCCAAACGGATTTGCGCCTGATCAGGCGTGGATCGACAAAACGCGAACGAGCGTTCTTCGGAATATTGAAACGCGCCTCGCGCCTGTCGCGCGTCCGCGTGCCGATGAACCGTCGCCGGGCGATCTCCTGTGGCAGCGCGTCCGAGAGGCCACGCAGATTTTTTTGCCGCGCCACATGGTCCGGGTTGCGCGTCACGCGCTCACCCTCCTTCTTATCGGGAGTTTAGCGGTCGGCGGCTGGATCGTGAGCGCGAGCGCGTCAGAAGATAGCCTGCCGGGCGATGCGCTCTACGGCGTCAAATTGGCGATCGAAAGGACTGAGGTTGCGGTCGCTGATGTCGTGGCCACTCGAGAGGTGGCGGCCGGCAGGGAACTTGATTTTGCAGCGCGGCGGGCGCTCGAAGTGAAGAAGGCGCCGCTCAATGAACAAAAAGTCGTGGCCCTCAATTCGCTCCAGAAATCCATGGCTTCCACGAATAAGCGGCTGGAAGCGACCGAAAAACAATCTCCGGAAGAGGCGGTTGCGGTCGCCGCGGTCGTCAATAAAAAAACCGAGCAGATTCTTGCCTCACTCGTGACCGAGCCGATCGTGACTCCGCCAGCGTCGAGCGCAGATCCGCTGCCACAACTGGTGCCGGCCGAATCAATCGCTGTCAGCCAGGAAGTGCTCGAGACGGAAAAACTCATCGAAGATACCGCCGTGAAAGCTGTGAAAGTGCTGATCGAAAATGGGAGCACCGACTCCGTAAAAGAAACCGTGGAGAAAAAATTGGAAAAGATTGCAACCGATCTCGTGGATATTCATCAGGGGAATGTGGCGGCGAGTGTGGCGACAACGACGGCGACGACGACGAGTACGCTCTCAGTGCCCAAGGTGACGCCCCCGGTCGGGGCTGACGCGTCATCTTCGACGGTAACGACGACCTCGTTCCTCCCGGCCGTGACCAGCACATCGTCCCAGGTCGGCGCCGCGCTATCGGACGTAAAGCAGGCTCAGGAAAGGGTCGAAGCAGCTGGAGCGAGAATTGATGAGGCGAAGCAGCTGATTCAGGGAAACAATTTGCTGGGTGCATTAGAGAAGGTGCAGGAATTATACACCATTAAGAATGAGGCTAAGGATGCGGCAATCCAGCTCGATATCGCGAAGAATGTGGCTATGGGTCTGCAGACTGAATCGGGAAAGCCGACGAACCTGCCGCAGGTTCTGCCGCCGGCGTCGAGCGTGGGAACCACGACGACCATGACATCAACTCCTGCCATGACGACAGTTTCATCATCGCCAGCAACTGGCGGGATCCGTGAAACAGTGGGAACAGGTACGACCACACTAAAACGGTGAGCGTTCGCGCTGTCGGGCTCGGTCGGCAACTTTTTGTCACTCTCGTGGCAGGAAGCTGCGGGTTTATCCCGATACTGTACAAACAACTACCCGTGTACTGTATGGCTTGACTTGTTCATCCCCCTGTGGTATGAACAAGTTTCAGCCATACAGTAAACTCTTCTCTCGGCAAGTCTTTTTGGCTTACTGTAGGGAAGATGGCACCCCCTTGGGTAGAGGGGTGGCATGGTGCAAAGGCCGAGGTCTGCCCCTGGCGGATCGTTCCATGCGTGGGTAATAAGATGTTTTCTCTGACTGACGTTCTCACGGCCCGCCTTGGCGGGTGGATGAGAATTGCGCCTTTAGAGAAAACAAGGAAATCATATTTATTTATGACGAATGCATATCGAGTAGGCAAACAAGCGTTCGCCTGGGTGACTGTTGTCACGACCATCTTGTGGAGCATGGGCTTTGCGGCACTCGCACAGCTTCTCGTTCCGCTCGCGGCCCAAGCAGCAGCGCCAAATCTCCAGGCCGGAGATTTGATCCAGTTCGAAGGCGACCCGAACAAGGCCGTCTATGTGATGGGATCAGACATGAAACGCTATTATTTCCCAACCCTCCAGGTATTTGAAACCTGGCATAAAAAGGCTGGGGTAGCTAACTTTGAATCATTACAGAAAATCGCACAAGAATATTCCGACAATTGGGCCGTCGGTGGTGGGGTGAATCCTCGCGCCGGCGCCTGCTTCCTCGTCAAGAGCCCGGTATCACCAAACGTGTATGCCATCTTGCCAGGAAACAAGAAAGCCAAACTCTCAAGCCCAGAAATTGCTGAAGCCCTCTATGGGTCAAACTGGGGGAGTTGTTTAGCTGGGAAGCAATGGTCTGACATATTTGACGCCAACCTGACCGTGGCTGACCCGCTCACCGAGTCAAAATTCCACGATGGACAGCTCGTCCAGGAAGTTGGCAAGCTTGATGTCTATCAAGTATCCGGTGGGCAGCTCTACAAAGTCGAAGGCACGCTCTCTGACGCAGCCAAGGGTGATATCCGGGCCGTCGGGAGTCTCAGCACCTATACCACAGCGGCGACGACGGTAACGGCCGCGAGTGTTGTCGCGAACCCTGCCCAAAAGTCAGGCACCACGACCACTCCAGGCGACACGTCAACGCCAGCCACCGGGAACGTGAGCGTAGCACTCGCTGCGAACACGCCACCAGCCGGCTACATCGCGAAAGGCGCCTATAACGCTGAATTTGCGAAATTCACGTTCAAGGCGACGAGCGGTGCCGCGAAAGTGGACAAAATCATCATCAAACGTGATGGTCTCGGGACTGACAGTGATATCGAAGTGGTTCGTATCTATGACGGTGCGAAACAAATCGGTTCTGATCAGGCTCTGAACACCAACTCACACACTGCCACATTCAACAACATCAATTGGGAATTGGCAGCGGGTGAAACCCGGACGCTCACGGTCACTGCGAACACCGCGACGAGCACCTCAGGCACCAACGATTATTTCACGGTGACTGAAGTTGTCCTCGAAGCCGGTGGCACGGTAACTGGGTATCCAGTTTCCGGCAACGCCATGCAGTTTCACTCCGTGACGGTCGGTGAACTGAACGTGAGCGCGCTCACGAGTCCAGGAGCGACCACGCTCATTTCTGGCGCATTGAACCAGGAAGTGGCCTGCATCCGACTGAACACCGATTCGAACGAAGGCTTTAGCGTGAAGTCCTTCCGTCTCACGAACAATGGGACGATCGCCAATGATGAAATCTCGAATTTTGTGCTCCGCGACGGCGCAACGACGCTCGTCACGAACTCCGGCACATTCGCGAGCGATGGCAAGATCACCCTCGATTTCGGTGAGAAGCCATACTTCATTGACAAGAGCAAGACCAAAGACCTCTGTCTCTCAGTCGATATCAAAGGCGGTATTACGACGAGTAAGACCATCATTGTCCAGATCGCTGAGTCGAAAGACGTGGTCGCGGTTGGTGACAACTCCAAAGCACAGGTCGTGATCGAGGTCTCGAGCGCAACCTTTACTGCGCAGTCATCTCAGACCATGACCGTGGGTCAGGGGTCGCTCACGATCGCGAGAAACACCGCCACCCTTCCAGTCGCTGCCACCTTGATTGATGGCGTGACTCGGAACAAAGTTGCGGCCTACAAATTCACCGCTGGTTCGACTGAAGGCGCGATCGTGACCCGCTTCCGCTTGACGGTAAGTGGCACGAACGTGGCCGCGGCTGATTTCTCGAACTTCCAACTTTACGAATACAATGAGACGACCTCGGTCGAAACGGCCATTGGCTCGTCTCAGAGTATCAGCGGGAGTACAGTGACGTTCGAAGACACGGCCGACGGTCTCTTTACGGTTGATGCCGGGAAAAACAAAATTATTCATGCGTATGCTGACGTGAATAGCGCTGCAGCGTACTCGGACTTCAATGTCTATGTTGGTTCGACCAACACGAACCTGATCGCGAAAGCGAAGGGGACGAAGTCGAACGAGTATTTTCCAGCCGCGAGCATCTCGCTCTCGAGCGTGAGCGATGCCGCCGCCAACGTCGTTCTTTTCCAGAACGGCAACACCGGCAGTCTCGCCGTCTCACTCGATAACTCGAGTCCATCTGCGACCTCGATCGCGAAGGGTGTGACTGATTTTGACTTTGCTCATTATCGGCTCTACGCGACTGGTGAAGATTCGGAAGTGACGAGCCTCGTGGTTCGCGCGTATAGTTCCTCTGGAACCGGCGTGACCGCGAGCACGACCAATGAGTTTACGAATGTTCGCCTCTACGACATTACGAGCTCAACGGATCCTCGCCAGCTCGGTACGACTGTCTCGACGCCAAGCGCGGGCGGCGTATCCACCTTCAGCTTCAGCTTAACAGTGCCGAAGGATGGCTACAAAGTCCTCAAAGTCGTGGCTGATGTTCCGACTGCCAACAATGGCGCGGGCTTCCTCCACTTCGATGTCCCAGGCGCGGGAACAGTTTCGAGTGACATTACCTCGATCGGTTCCTTCTCGCGCACTGACATCACTGAAACTGGTTCAGCCACCGGCCGTCTCATGACCATCGCCACTCCGTCACTCACGGTGAGTATCGGTACGACTCCAGCCGCTCAGTCGGTTGTGGTCAACAGCCAAGGCACGCATGTGGCGACGATCCAGCTTCGCGCTGGAGATTATGAGAACATCCGCGTGACGAGCATTAAGGTGAGCGTTGACGATGCGGCAGCTTTGAACAGCGCTAGCGCTGCGACTGCCACGTTCAGCAACCTCAAACTCATTGATTCGGAGGATGCCACGAAACAGTACGGCATTACGAAGAACCTGACGAACGGTACGCCATCATTTGTCACCTTTGACGGGATTGACAACCTGGTGATCACCGCCGGACAAACCAAACTCATCTACGTGAAAGTGAATGTAGACGCGAGTAACGCTGGTCCATGGTACTTCGGCGTTTCAACGACCTCGGACATCGTCGCCACTGGCCAGGTTTCTGGCTCATCAGCGACCGTCTCCGGTACCGGCGTTGGGACAGCCCAGACCGTGACTGCCAACGCGACCGTGACCTTCACTCGTGACTCTTCGACGACTGCTATCAAGGTTGTCGCCGTGGGCACGGGCGGAAGCGGTGAAGAAGTGAGCATGCTCGCCATGGATGTGGACCCGAGCTTCGAGAATATTGATATGACGAAACTCGTCTTCCAATATGTCCCGGACAACGGCGACACCTCCACCGCAGCCTTTGCGGATGGCGGCATCAAGCTCTACAAGAAAGTCAACGGCGGCAGTGAAGTCCTCGTTGGTTCGACCTCACTCGTTTCGTCAACCGATTTTGCGACGGCCTTCGAAGCTAGATTCAGCTTGGCTGCAGGCACGCTCATCGTCGGGAAAGACGACACGACGGTCCTCATTGTGAAGGCCAAATTCAACGGCACGAGCAATGGGACAAGCGCAGCCATGAGTCCGAAACTGCAGTTCGGTGACGGCTCGAGCGCTGACACCCTTTCGTTGACTGCCAAGGGCATCTCATCGAATGCGGAACTTGCAGCAGCCTCGATCAACGGCTCGAACACCTTGAACATCTCAGGCAACGATAAAGTTCTGTATCGTTCATACCCGACGTTCACGCATGTGAACTTGCCGTCAACCGGCAACAACAGTCTCGTGAACGGCGTCGAGAACGATATCTACAAGTTCACGGTGGCGGCCGCCTCAACCGGCAATGTCTCCTTGAAGCAGATCCGCTTCGGTATTGACGTTGTTGACAACATCGGCACCAACAACGGCCAAACCTTGGGAACTTTCAAGTTCTACCGCGGCAATACCGACATCAGCAGTGATGTGATCATCGTGAGTTCGACCGGCGCCTTGCTCGAATCAGGCGGCGGGACGATCTCCACTGGTACGTCTCAATTCATCTACGTCGTCTGGACGGGGACGAATGAAGAGAGCATCACAGCCGGAACGACCGAGAGCTACACGCTCAAGGCCACGCCATCGAACTTCGTGACCGATGCTGACAACGACTACATCCGCGTCCGCATCGATAACACGGAGGCCACGACGGAAATCAGTGACACCAATGATACGTATTATGTCGGCCAGAAAGGTCTGTCCAACAATGCGCATATCCTGGTGCTCTCTGGCAGTACTGTCACAACCACCACCACGTCTGACCTCATCTGGTCTGATCGGAGTGCGACCGGCCACAGCGCCGCGACCACCTCGAACATCGCCGGAACAGCGTCTTCGACGGCTGACTGGTTCAACGGCTACTACGTAGATCGGCTCCCGACAGATTACGCTACGCTGACCTACTAACAGTCGCGTGACCTCTCTCGTCCGTTTGCTCCGTGCAGACTGACCGAGAAACCAGATCCCCCTTGCTTTGGCAAGGGTGATTTTGGTTGATTTTTTTCATGTGCTCGGGTATACTCTCTCCTAGACATTTCTTCATCTTCCGAAGCCAGCTTTTTTATGAATACGGTATTTTTGCGGAAAATCGGGCGGCTGCTCGTCTATGCAACGGCGTTCGTGCCTCTCCTGTTTTTCCCAAATTCGATGATCTTTCCCTACATCGCGCCGAAGGTCTCATCTTTTCGAGCCTGGTCATCCTCCTCGCAGGACTTGCCGTGACCATTTGCATTGCCGAGCGTCGGTTTTATTTTCGCCCGCGCGCCTGGTCGCCGCTCGGGGTGGTGGTTGGTCTTTTTTTTCTGTCAGTCGTCCTCTCGACCATCTTTGGCGTTGACCTTCATCGCAGTTTTTGGGACACGCATGAACGCATGCTGGGAGCATGGACGCTCTTTCATTATGGAGCGTTTTTTTACTTGGCCCGGTTTTTCCTGGGCGCTGACTGGGTTCGGTGGCGACTGTTCTTCGGCGCGACCGCGCTCGCCGGACTCGCCGTCGTCGGCATCGGGATCATCCAAAAAATTTCGCCGGATTTTCTCGTGAACCGCGGGTCAGACCGCGTCTATTCGACGCTCGGGAACCCGATCTATCTTTCGGCTTACGGACTGTTTCTGTTCTTCTTTTCGCTCGTGGCTGCGGTCCGCGAGTCCGGCTGGGCGAGATATGTTTTTTATGTGAGCGCACTCGCCGGATTTATCGGACTCATTCTCGGCAATACGCGTGGAACCTGGCTCGGATTTTTTTTCGTCCTCGCTCTCACCCTCCTCCTTTTAGCGCTGCGGCGCGGAACTCGGCGTCGCGATCGGATCGCTTCGTCCGCCGCGCTCGCGCTCGGCATAGTTCTCGTCGCGCTGGTCATCATCTTCCGCCATTCGCCGGTTCTGCAGCGCATCCCAGTCGTGGATCGGTTTGCGACGCTCGCGACGACGCGCTTTACCGCTGATACGCGCTTCGGCGCCTGGGGGATCGCCATCGACGCCTGGCGCGAACGGCCGGTGTTCGGCTGGGGGCCGGAGAATTATTTTTACGCGTTTAATACCTTCTACGATCCGGTGTTTTTGCAATACGGCTTTCAGGAAACCTGGTTTGATAACGCGCACAATGTATTTTTGAACACGCTCGCGACGCAGGGGGCGCTCGGCATCATTTCCTACCTCGGCATCTTTGGGGTGGCTTTTGTCGGTATCAGCCGACGGTACGCTCGCGAAAGCGATGCCACGACGCGGCGGGCATTATTCCTCGCCGCGGCCTGGCTCGTCGCGCACGGCATCCATACGGTCTTTGTTTTTGAAAGTCCGACTTCTTATCTCACTTTTTTCAGCTTCCTGGCATTTATTGATGCTGAAACCTGGCACCGGCGTGCTCCGGAGCCAGCTGCTGCGCCGGTTTCAGTGCTGACGCTCGCCATCCCCGCGGCACTCGCGCTCGCCGCCGTTCTGCTTACTCAGGGAAGGGTGTTTCAGGCCAACCGCCTGGAATATCAGGCGCGGGGCATCATGTCGCAGGGTAAATATAAAGAATCGCTCGTGCTGTTTGACCAGATTCGCCGTTTCCGCACTCCGTACCAAGCGGAAATCAACTGGGATTTTGCGACTGATGTGCTGAATCACCTGCCGCGCGTGTATGTGAGCGATAAGGAAATGGCGCGAGAGTTGTATGACCGGGCGGTCTTTGGTCTCGAAGAAACCGTGGCGCTCCATCCGGATGACGTGCGGGCGCGCCTCACCTACATGGATATGCTCCGGAGCGGCGGGATCGTGCTTTTTGAATTGCCGGTCAACTCCATCGTCAAAGAAAATTTACGCATCGCGCGGGAGCTGTCGCCGCGGCGCCAGCAAGTCGAGTATGCGGAGATAACGTACCTCGCCGGCACCGGTCACCTTGATGAGGCGATGAATCAGACAAAGGCGCTCATCGCGCGAGATCCGCTCGTCGCTGAAGGCTACTATACGATGGGGCGGCTCTACGCTTTTAAGAAAGATTTTAAACCGATTATTGATGTTCTCGACCAGGCGATTTTGAACGGCATTAGATTTTCCGATCCGGTCCACATCGGTTTTGCCGCCGAAATGTATGAACTCGAGGGCCGTTTCCGGGATGCGCTCTACTGGTATGACCAGGCCTACCGCGCCACCGGACTCGAACGGACGGCCTTTAAGCGCGACGAGCTCGCGGGCATGACGGAGCTGCCGGTGCCGACCTCGCTCGATGAGTTTTTTCCCTATGCTGAGCTGCGGACGGATCCGCCGCAATTTTAATTTTTTCTATGCATGAACGATACCTGCGCGTCGCATTTCATGGTCTTCTCATGGGCACTTTTTTTGTGCCGCTCGTCGTGATTCCGAGCTCCTTTATTTTCCCGTTCATCGTGCCGAAGATTCTCCTCCTGCGCACCCTCATCATCTGCATGGCCGTCAGTTACACGCTCCTCGCGACACTCGATTGGCAGACCTACCGGCCGCGGATGACCCCGACATCCCTCGCGGTCGCGCTGTTTTTTCTCAGTCTGACCGTTTCGACGTTTACCGGCGTGGATTGGTATCGCAGTTTTTGGGATAATCACGAACGCATGCTCGGGCTCTTTACGATTTCGCACGTCATCGTCGGCTACTTCATGGCAACAACGGTGGTCCGTACTCCCGCCGAGTGGCGGTGGCATCTTCGGGTGTTTCTCGGCGCCGCGGCGCTCGTCATGCTCCTCGGATTTCTCCAAAAGGCCAACCCGGAGTTTCTCCTCAACCGCGGGAGTGATCGCGTTTCGGCGACACTCGGCAACGCCATTTACTATAGCGGCTACGGACTGTTCACCTTTTTTATCGGCCTCATGCTTTTTGCCGATAAAACCCAATCAACTTCGTGGCGCTACCTCTCCCTCGCGCTCTCGCTTACCGGCTTCTTTGGCATTTTTTTGGGCGGTACGCGCGGCACGTTTCTCGGTCTACTCGCCGCCGGCGGGGCCGTGTGTCTCGCGTACGCGATCG
>CAYHTX010000024.1:0-10645 GCA_964359615.1 uncultured Gammaproteobacteria bacterium
CAACTCGCCGCCTGCGCCACCCTGCTTCGTTTTCGTCTCGCCGGTTTTTTCCGGCGGCGTCATATCTCTGACACTAAGCCTCCGACGGTCCGGATCATAATACCGGAGAAACGCGTGGGCATGAGAAGGCACGGTACGAGCATGATATTCTTTCGGATCAAATACGGCCGCCGGTATTGGCTGCATTTTTCCCCGGATGAGTACCGTGCCTCCTCCCTCGAGACCTACCGGCGTTCCATGGGCAAACGGCTCGAGATGAGGCAATCTCGCCTGAGCTTCAGATGGCCTTGGCTCCTCGGCGCTAAATCCGCTCTGCACCTCGGCTCCGATACCCAATTTCGCGAGGATGATATAGCCGATCTTGGTCACATCAAAACAATTTCCCCGCTTCGCATTCATGATCTTTTCCACCGTATTATTCCCGGGTCGCGTTCGGATGTACCACTGCGCCATGAGGCCTTTTGCATAGGCGTACTCCTCATGGAGAAACCGCTCGACCGCTTTGACTTTCGCTTCTGTCGTCGGGAGCTGCTGCCACTCCTCGATCATGGCGGCAAGATCGCTCGGAAATTCATACATGGCGCTCGCCGCGACTTCATCAACGTCAATCGGATCCGGATCGGCAAAATATGCGCGATTGACTTCAGTAAAAAACCCCAGCGCGAGTGGCGGCCGAGGATCAATCGCCGGCGACCAAAGGGTATAGGTCATCTGGATTGAAACATCGCGGATGCCTTCCAACATGAAGGCATTATCAGGATCGACGTCAATCCAGAGCCGTCGAGTCCGATCAAAATGGATAGATGTGCGCGGACTCGCCTCAGCGTGAGGCATGTTCACATCCACCCGAAGTGGAACCAAAAGCGCATCCGTATGCTCGAGCATAAGCGGCAACGGAACGCGTTCACCGCGATACAGACGCGCCGCATCCACATGGAGCACACGCGCGTGATACAGCGGCAGAGATTTTTCGAGCGCTGACATGAGACGATTCTGCCGGAGGAGGGTCTCGCGATCGAGATCAAACGGCGTGCGGTACTGCTGAAATTCTTCATCCGGTTTTCGGCGTTCAAAACGATCGAGCGCCGGATCATAGGCGTTGAACCTCTGCAGAGACGTGTAATACTCCGGCGCCTGGCTGGTCTCTCCGGCATTCCAGAGTGTGCGGTGCTCAATGAGCGGCACGTCCTGAAGCCGGCTATCCATGCCGGGCAGTTGAAATAACATTTCCTGGAACATGGCTCGCTTCCATAGCCAGTGCGCAAAGGCCTCCGGTGAAATCATGATTTTGAGTTTCTGTGCCAGCTCGCCGAGGAGCTGCCGCACGGCGCTCGCGGCAATCGCAGGGAGATTTGCGGCATACCGGACTATGGCCGGAGCTCGGGAGAGAAGCTGCTGCCAGCGCGAGCGGGGTCGGAGCGGGGCTTGAGGGAGAGCGGCTTTGACCGCGATAGGAGTTAGTGCCGAACGTGATTCGATCCCCGCTTCTCTCTCAGGTTCCAACCCCTCAAATCGTTTAACATCAAGATCAAAAAACTCGCGGCAAATGTCGACGATTTTTTCCAAACTATACTGGATGAAGCTGTCCTTCAGCGCCTCGCGCGTCTCCGTATCTCTTGGCCCTTCGACACCAAAGAGAAGATCCGACACCTCTGCCGCGAGCGCCTCCCGACCTTTTCCCGGTCTCGTGAGCATGGCCACGTAGCGTGCCTCATTGGCGTGTAAATCCCTGAGAAGTTCTCCGATTTGTCGGACTTCGGGAACTCGCGTTCCATCGGCGGCGAGTTTTTCGTGGAACGATTGGATGGCTGACAATAGGAGTTCCCACTGCTCTCTCGGACGCAGAATTTTCTTCTTGCGTGCGCTTTTTTCTGCCTCTCGATCTCGCGCTTCCACTGATTCCTGCTCCTGCGCGGTTTCAGCCTCCCCCGAAGACATGGCCCCCCCCTCCGCAGATGCTAAAGCTGCTTGAGGACCGTGTGCTTCAAGCTGTAGCGGCTCTCCCTCAGATATGGGCTTTTTCCTCGGCATGGAAATGTTGGACAAAACGAGAAAGTGATTGATCGCTACAGAGAAGAGTATACAAAATTTTTTCTAATTCTTCCAGAGAATTGATGCGAACCAGCTGTTCACGAAATTCCTTGATCCCTCGAATCTCAAACCCGATTTTATTTGTCCTAAAATACCACGACAAGTGTTTCCGGAATGACACCATCCCTCGTTCACCGTATTGGGCCACATGGAGCCGGGCATGATCGAGGACTACCGCGGTGCGTTCGTCGAGGGGGATAAATGACGCCCTTCGACCTGGCTCAGGGCGACAAAGCTCGACGCTTTGTCGAAAAAACCACGGATTGCCGAGCGCGCCGCGCGCGATAAGGACGCCGTCGGCGCCGGTCGCCGCGAGCGCTTCCCCCACCTGCCCAGGCTCGTGAATGTCGCCGTTCGCGAGGATCGGCACACGCGCATTTTTTTTTGCTTCCCCGATGCGTGCCCAATCACTTTTGCCACTATACCCCTGCGCTTTTGTCCGCCCGTGAATCGTGATAAGACTCGCGCCAGCCTCCTCAATCACCGGAATAAATTTCTTGAACTCATCTGGGTCACTCCAACCCAAACGAATTTTTACAGAAATCGGCACACGATCTTCAACTGCCGCGCGCATCTCCCGAATAATCGCCGTTGCTCGCTCCGGCTCTCGCATGAGCGCGCAGCCGTTAAAATTGCTCGTGATTTTATACACCGGACAGCCCATGTTGATATCAATGCCCTCTGGGCCGGCATGTTCCATGACAATCGCGGCCGCGCGCGCCATGACGATCGGATCCGAACCAAAAATCTGCTGCACAATCGGACGCTCTCCTTCGACAAAATCTGTCATGCCAAGTGTTTTTGCATTATCACGAATCAGCGCCTCGGCGCTCACCATTTCCCTAAACACAATATCCGCTCCGCCGATACGCCGGACAATCTGACAAAACGCCGAATCCGTCATATCAGCCATTGGCGAAAGAGCCAAAATTTTTTGATTTTTTGATAGAATCTTTTGTATCCAACTCATACAAATTTTCTCCAAAAGTTATCCCCACACTACTAAATTTCAGCCAAAAAATCAAGTTTGACGGCTAGCAGGTCTAGTGATATAGTCTAAAAAACAATCAAGCCATTTTGGTGTGGAAGCAGGGTGCAATGCCCTCACTGTGCCGCAACGGTAAAGCCCCGAGTCACTCGGCGGATAAGTCCGGTCTTCATCAAAATGCCTCTCCCGAGCAGGAACGCGACCGGATATTTCATCCCCGCCTACCATTCTGCCCGAGACAGAATTTTTTTGTTAAAGTCCAAAATTTAAGATCCGCCCGAGGCGGAGAATTAAATTTT
Source organism: uncultured Gammaproteobacteria bacterium (assembly GCA_964359615.1). Lineage (GTDB taxonomy): Bacteria > Patescibacteriota > Patescibacteriia > Magasanikbacterales > UBA922 > CAYHTX01. The sequence goes on from CAYHTX010000024.1 coordinate 3,379, forward strand.
GTGACAATTAACAATCCGTCGAAGCTCCCAAGAGCGAAGACGGAGGCACTGCACCCCATGAAAACCTTCCTCAAGTCTCACCAACTCCCCATCACACTTTTTCTCGTCTGTATTCTCGTCGCCCTCGTGAGTGGCATACTCGCGTTTCGACATCAGGACGTGCCAGAGGTGTCTCGCGAAACGCTGATCATAGCCGATCCAGTGGCGCTCCCAGAACCGCCGCCCGCCTCTCCTGATCCTGTGTCAGGTGAGCCTCGCATCCCTGCCGAGCCGCCGCCAGAGTCCGTGACGCTGATAACCGCCGCCGCAACCCCCGCGCCACCGGAAACTCGCACGTCAACTCTCCCGGCAACGCTATTCATCGAGGAGGTGCCTTTCGGTGGAGACGTGTTACCTGGGAGTACGGTATATGATCTCATGAGGCACATCGAGCAGGCGGGAAAGGCGGTATTTGAATTCAAAAACTTTGGCCCGGGACTTGGATACCGCCTCGAATCAATCGACGGGAAAGCGAGCGATTACCGGGCAAAGCTGTACTGGATCTATTATATCAACGGAAAAAAGGCCACTGTCGGCATCTCCAATTACACACTGCAACCGCATGATATCATTACCTGGAAATATGAACCTGAAGAATAGACACATCGCCATGGCGGCCTTCGTCTGCCTGATCGTCTGGCTCCTGCCGCATCTCAGTTCAGCCGATGATGCGGCCGGAACTTCGGTGCACCTCACGCTCCGCTATCAGGGAACAGTGGCGTTCGATGATACGGTCCTCTTACCCGACACGATCACCTTCCCCTATACCGACGAAACCGGCGCACCTGCTGCCACCACGACGGCGGCGCAAACGGCGCTCGTCGCGCTGATCACGGCCGATGCGGCCAGCGATCAATTTTCGCTGACGAATCTTTCGTACTATCCGGCGTTCAATGATTTCCTGGTCAATTGCATCTCCGTTCTCGAGCCGACCGGTCTGACACCTGCCTGCTTCAACTGGAAATATGTCGTCAATGGCTCATACCCGCCGATCGGCATGGGACAATTCACCGTTCATGACGGTGACGCGGTCTATATCTACTTTGGCGATCGCTATGGACTCTCGACTGATAAGACCGAATACGAGCCGACTGAACCCGTTCGCGCGACGCTCACAGAATATGATTATGTGAGCAATCTCTGGGCACCGAGCGTGGACCATACGATCCTCGCGACAGAGCCAATTCTGCCTGACTTCTCCAATTTTCCCCCGACGACAGTGACGTCAACTAGCACCGACAGTCAGGGCCAAGGCGCCCTCGGTCCGTTCGACGTCGGGACATACTACATCACCATCCCGAATGAGTATTGGCCGGGAGTGACAGTCACGGTCACCGGGACTCTATCTTCGACTTCTTCGACGCCAGGGTCCGCGACTGGCACCGTTCGCCTCATTGTTCGGCATGAAGACGAATTTATCTTTGACGGGAATATAGCGCTCCCGACGTCCACCGTCATCACCTACCACGAAGGCGATCCGACCATGACCTTCACGACTACATCAGAGAGAAGCACTGTCCTCAGCACGCTCGTCTCAGCAGACAACGCGAGCGATGCCTTCCTGATTACCGATCTTCAGTACTACCCGTCATTTTCGAGCTTTCTTCTCAATTGCGTGACGACTCCCTCATCCACTCCGGCCTGCTCAAACTGGAACTTCGTCGTCGAGGGCGTGTACCAGATGATCGGCATGGATCAATATCTATTAGCGGGCGGCGAGACAGTGTATGTCTACTTCGGGTCGCCCTGGTCAGTGGACACAGATATTTCCACCGTCTCTGTCGGCACACCAGTCACGTTCACCACACGACGCTACAGATATGACGCGCTCGCAGAGCCGTGGACGCCTGACCCCTTCACAAACCTCCTTATTTCTTCGCCAAATCCATCCTCGACCGATCCGTGGGACGCCTGGCTGCCGATTGCAACCACGACGTCAGATGCAGCTGGTTTAGCCTCGTACACCTTTTCGACAACTGGCACGTATGCCATTGAAATTACGTCAGACGATTACTCGAAGACCAGTCAAAAAATAACGATCACAGTCACTGAAGCGCCGTCGCCGAACGACGACGAGGCTGATGATGCACCTCCGCCTCCGCCGCCCTCTGGGGGGTGCACCGCCTGCGGTGGACCGCCCGCCGCAGCGCACCCGACGCTCGACGTCGAAGCTGCGATCCGGTTTCTCTCGAGCGTACAGCAAGCTGACGGCTCATTTGGCAATGTGCTCTACAGCGACTGGGCGGCCATCGCGTTCGGCGCATATCCTGAGACCGTGACTGCGACCGATGCACTCGCTGATTATCTCATCGCAAATCCCGATGCACTTGTGACTGGGAACCCCGCGACTGACTATACCCGCCGCGCCATGGCGCTCATGGCGCTCGGCATTAGCCCCTACAGCGGGACGCCAACTAATTATATTGATCTCATCATCCGCGAATTTGACGGCACGCAGTTCGGCACCTCGACGCTCGTGAACGATGACATCTTTGTCCTTTTCCCGCTTCTCAATGCCGGCTATAGCGCGGGCGATGAGATGATCGCGAAAACCGTGCAATTCATTCTTAGTAATCAGGAAAGCGACGGCTCTTGGGTGGGTACGGATGTGACGGCGGCCGGGATCCAGGCGTTGTCCCTCCTCCCGCCGACGCCGGAAATCACCTCCGCTGTGAGTCGGGCCAAATCATATCTCCACATCCGACAGGGAGCCAATGCGAGCTTCGATGACAACGTCTTCTCGACTAGCTGGGCCATGCAAGCGATCGCCGCGCTCGGCGACGCGGAAATCGATTGGATAAAAAACAATCAAACACCGGGTGAATATCTGAGGAGCAAACAGGCCGCGGACGGCGGAGTGAATGCAGCGACTGCGGACAGTCGCATCTGGGCGACGAGCTATGCGATTCCGGCGGCGTTCAATAAAGCCTGGGACGACATTCTGGTGTCCTTTTCTCGTCCGGAGGACACCGAGGCGCCGGCCAACGCCAACCCGCAACCAACCGGCGGCCAGCAACCCCGAAATGAGGCCGAAGTCCTGACACCAACATCGACGGAAAGAGAGGCACAAGCAGCGACCTCAACACCGCCCACCGAAACGGATGGCCTCGAGGAGTTTGACGGGACTGGCGGGGGGATTGGGGCGACGGAAGATGAAGGTGATGCGAGAGAGACGCTGACAACCGAGAACGCACCTGCCGCGCGTCCGACCGCACGCAATACTCGAGGAGAATCGCCTGACAGCGAACTCGCATTCGACGCCGTGTTAGATTTGTCCGGGGAGCAAGCAATATCTGCGACGTCAACCACCACCCTCTATGACACACAGCCGGAATCTGAAGCGAATGAACAGACGCTTTCCTCCGCGGCAGATGCGGTGCCCATAAACAAAACTGCGAAAGGCGTCTTCGCCGGCGCTGCGGCCATTTCCGGAACCCTCGGCGCGTATCTCGTTTGGCGCTTCCTCCAAACTTTGGTATAATCACGGCCTGATTTTACTATGCACATCCTCCGCCTCATTCCCCTTTTTGCCCTCGCCACCCTGGTTCTCTCAGGTTGTGGCCAAGGTGCAACCTCAGCCGCGACTCCCACCATCCGAGAAGTCCCCTTCGCGCATATATATCAGTTTGTTGTTGCGAAATCAGATAGCCTCACCGAGTCCCATGAGAGCGGATCAAACGATAATCCAGAAACCATGCGCGACATTCTCGCCGGTTCTGGCGCGAAATATGAAGTGGTTCAGACCGGTGCGCAGGAATCTGTGACCAGCCTCGTCGGCGTTATCGCGACCGGCAGCAAGGTATGGAACCTATACGTGAATGGCGAACAGCGCATCTTTCTGACCCTCGACGATGTGCGCATCGAGCCGACCGACCGTATTGAGTGGCGCTATGAAGCGCGACCTCGTGAGTAACGCTGCATATGAAAAAATATCTTGATCCCCTCACCCATCCAATCATTCCGCTCATCCTCATCGCCCTCGGGACTGTCGCCCGGCTCCTGCCGCATCCGGCGAATGTCGCGCCGATCGGCGCGATCGCGCTTTTTGGAGGACTCTTTCTGCCGAAACGCGCATCCCTCATCGTCCCGCTCCTCGCGCTCCTCGCGAGCGATCTTCTCATCGGTCTGTACGATTGGCGAATCATGATCGCAGTCTATCTCGGCTTCGCTATTTCAGTTCTTCTCGGCCGGTATGCCCGCGCACGCTACAGTTTGAGATCCGTCCTCGGCGCGACGCTCCTCGGCTCAGTCATCTTTTACCTCCTCACGAATTTCGCAGTCTGGGCATTTGGGACCATGTACCCGCACACCGTTTCTGGTCTTCTCGAGAGTTACACCATGGCCCTCCCATTTTTCCGAAATAGCCTCCTCGGCGACCTGTTTTATGTCGGGCTTCTCGTCGGATCGTATGAACTTGTTAGTAAGCAGTTCCGCATAGCTCAGATTTCTTCAGTAAAAATGTAGCTCTACCCAGCAAAAAATTGACTGGACGCTCTTGACAAGAGCGTCTTTTTGTGCTATGATGTATAGTTGCTTTATGGCCAAATGTGGCTTTATAAAGCAGAGTTCTTTTCAATACAGCGGGTAAATAAAGACTATTCGGGAGAAATGCGACTCATAATTTCTCCCCCTACAAGGGGGAGCAAGAGGGGGTCTTCGGAGCCCTAAAACTGGGAATATAGACAAGTATACCTAGAAACCAAGTACCATCTCCCCCGAATGGTCATCAAATTACAATTCGAGTCAAAAGCAGTTCTGCCTACCTGGCAAACATCCGTCACTCTTCACCTCGCGCAGGACGATCGGTTTCCTGAAACAATGGCGCAAAAGGAGCGCCGACGACAGATGCGAACATCGAAAATTCTTGGACATATCTTTCCGGCGGCTGCGATGGCCGCGCTCTTCGTCGCTTGCGGCGGCGACGAGGTAGTCCACAACTACGGCGATACGATCAACGAGGGGGACGTGACCTACACGTCCACCACGGTGATCAACAACACGACGATCACCTCGACCACCGCTGTGAACATGGACACCGACGGTGACGGGATCGTGGACGACAGCGACAACTGTGTCGGCATCAACAACCCAGACCAACTCGATACCGACGGCGACGGATTTGGCGACAGGTGCGATGACCTGCCACCGGCGTGTGGATCTCATCTCGCGATGAGGCCCGACCCGTCCACGGAGACCGCGAGCATCGTACATGCGGGAGAGAGTACCTACATGGCGACATTCATCGATGTGCCTGACGGCCAAGATTTCCAGTTTGAACGACTGGAACTGAGCGTCAGCAACACCACGAATGCCTACCGACCCTCGCCGCACGATTCGTTCGAGAGCTTTATGCTCTGGCACCCGACGGCACCGGCGGCAACTCTCGGAACCGCTGGGTCGCCGACGCTGACCAACGAGGTCATTATCGCACGCGCAAGACGAGCGAGCGCCACGCTCATCAATACTCATTCACATCCCCTGGTCTGGAACGGGAGAGTCTCTGACAATCCCGATCTTGACACCTATACGTTCACGATCACTCGGATGGTCGTGACCGGATTGGACGATGGATGTGAATACGACGTGGATCTGAGCGCGATGAGTTCGACGTCGTTCACGGTCGAAATCCAATAAGGATGTTCGCCCACCCCCCTCCTCCTTCATTCCCCAAGTAAAGGAAGGAACCAACCGGCCCAAGCTGTGGCCGTCCTGACGCAATGTCAGGTAAAGACAAGCAACCCGCTGTCAACAAGGAGGGCACGAGGTCAATCATTCGCTCGATCGCTTCACGCGTTCGCGAATCTGACCTCGATTCCCTGGATTCAATCATGCAGAACATGGTTGACTGCAGAGAAACAAAAAACCCCTATGCTATCGGCGGTTTTTTGTTTACCCAAACTCCAAATGATCGCCGCCAATAATCTCTCCGGCATCAGTCCGATAGGTCTTTTTTGGAGGCTCAATTTTTTTCTCTGCTTCGGTAGCGGCGCTCCCGAACGCGACTGGCAACGCCTCGAGCGGGAGTCCGCTCGGCGGCTCAGCCTGCTTGCCGAGCGTTTTCTGGACAAGCGGCGTCTTCACATGCGACATGGGGAAATGCCAGACGGTCGCGAGTTCCTCAATATTGAGGACAAACGGATCCGGTCCATGTCCGTCGGTCTTGAGTTTCCGACTCTTATACGCCTTCATGACATTATTTTGCTTGTTGCGCTTCGGCTTCTTCGGAACAAGCGAGTTGGCGCTCGGGATGTTAAACTGATTGATGGCGCCGATAAGCGCGTTGACCCCGCGCTCGGGCCGAAACACTTCTTTACGCGCGACATAGACCCCGCGCATTTTGGTTTTGAAGCCGAGCTTCATCATTTTTTCTTCCATCGCCTCGACAATCTTCGTCTGGCCTGGCGTCAGATACTGGAGCTTGTTCGGCGGCCCCTCTTTCTCTTTATGCGTATCGCCATGCGCGTCCTCGCCAGGCGTGAAAATCTGATCGCCAATCATCCCGAGGAGCTTGATCGGCGCGTCACCGACCTGCCCGATCACCTTTGACGCAATCCCATCATGCCCGCTGTGCCCGCTCTCGTCGCCGATAATTTCCTTAATCTTCTCTATCGCTTTTTCCTTCCACGAACTATTCACAGGCTTCACCACCATCTGAAACCACATCTGCTCGCCCGGACCGATCCGGCTGAAGCTCTCGAGAAATGTGCCCATCGGGTCTTTGAGAACCGTATCTTTCGAGATACTATGTTCAAATTCCCGATACATCCGGATCGGATACGCTTCATTCTCCGCAAGCACAAAATCCGATCCCCACATGTCATGGGTATCGTTCGGATATGCGTCCGGCACTTTCGTTACATAATCCTCGACTTCGACAATCTGCGATTCCGGATACTGCGCATAAAATGCCGCTTCGACGAGATCGCGAAATTTGGCCTCGGTACGGATGAGAAACTGAATATACCCTTCCATGCTCACCACCTCGAAGCTGAACCAGCGCTGAGCATGGCCCGCTCGGAATTTCGTGGGAATATCCGGCTCGTCGAGCGCGCCGGCAAGATGGGCAAAGAGCTGCTCCACGGCTTTCGGCGTCTGGACGTTAAGAAGCGGAATGTCAACGGCGAGGAGCACCCACTCCCACGGGTGGACGGCCTTTTCTTCTTTGTATTCCAGCCAAAACTCGATGAGTTCATGGAGGAGAAAATGAACAGCCGGAATCCAACAGACC
>CAYHTX010000025.1:0-10467 GCA_964359615.1 uncultured Gammaproteobacteria bacterium
AACCGAACCGGTGATGAGATTGTTCGTCGTATCAATCGTGAAGCCGCCTTCGACCGGCACATACTCATCGCGTTCCGGAGAGTAGTAGACGAGCTGAAGATCGCTTTCCGAAACACCGCTCGGGAGGCTACTCACAATACTCGAATAGTCAAGCTGGAGCTGGGCATCGCCGTTCAAATTTTTAATGCTCGATTCGCCGGTCGCGGTAATTTCAAAGGTCGCATTCGCGAGTGCCTCGACGCTATTCATATCCGGCGCTGCATAGGTTTTTTCCATACTGAGCGTCACATTGCCTGAACCGCTTTCAAGGACACCGGAGCCTGCCGTTAACTTGATACCGCTACCGACCGTATCATCGAGCGATCCGCCGGCGTTCGCGGCGATTGAACCGCTCGTTGAGGTCGGGACGCGCGCGCTATTCGCCGTCAGACTAAAGCTATTGCTGGCTGAATCCGAACCCGAAATGGCCACTGTGCCGGATTTGACCGTCTCGGCGGACTGGGGACCAACCGCAGTAATGGACCAGGTGCCGGTCGTGACACCGAGCGAATACGTACCATCTTCCGGATCAATGGCGGCGGTAACGACAATGCCATTGGCATTTTCCGCCCAGACAAATCCATCAGTCATCGGAGACCCGCTCGAATTCGTAATTGTCCCTGAGATCGTTCGGTTGGCAGGCGATAGTGCCACCTGGTCTGGCGCGCTTCCGCCGAAATCATATCCAGTGGTCGAGGCTGTGAAGCTCGCAATGGTCGGAATCTGTCCGGCGACATAGCCGGAGAGATCCGCCGACACTTCATAGGTACCCGCTTTCACCTTGGCGCTATAGATGCCATTCGAATCCGTCAGATCCGTCACATACACATCAGTCGAACTGTTCATGAAGGTGACGAGCGCGCCGGAGAGCGCACCACCACTCGCGTCTTTGATCGTCCCGGTGACAGTGATGTAGTTGCTGGTCCCGACATTGAGGGTCACTGTCGAGCCGGCAGAGACTGTGCCGCTGAATTTATTGAAGCCGTGCACATCAACGAAATATGCATACGTGGCGTCGCTTCTCGTTTGGAGCGTCGCACTTGATGCCAGGCTCGATGCGCTCTTCGTGACTTGCTTTTTAATGTTTGACGAGTCAGTGAGCTGGATAAAGGCGCTCATGTCAGAGGTGCCGCCGGTAAAAGCGAAGGTGGTGGTCGCGGTGGCTGCTATCGTCAGATTGCCCGTGGCATTGGCCGAGGCGACAGTGACCTCAGTCGAGAGTTCGCCGTAGTCAGTGTGCCAGGTGCCGACGCGATAATTCTTGCTGCCAGGCACTTTCACTGTGTACGCGCCGCTCGAGTTCGTCGAGCTACCCTTCTTAAAGCCGCCAGGAACCGGCGCATTGGCCTGGGTGTTCCACTCATCGACGAAAACCGGAACATTGGCAAGCACATTTCCCCCGACGCTCACCGTACCAGAAATCTCATAACACGTGGAAACGCTCGGGCTCACATTTTGACTCGATTTACTCTCCGTCGTGACGGTCACTGTCTTCGTAAACGTGCCACAGGCATCGGTCTTGTCCGGCGGCAGATCTGAACGGATATTCCATGTGCCCGCGTCAACAAACAAGCTATAACTGCCGTCAGAACCAGACTGTCCATAGACAACATCACCGTTTGAAGCATTGCTGCCAAACACCGGCGCATAACTGATGCCATTTCCGCTCGAATCAAGAATCTTCCCGGAAATCGTGTATGATGGTTTGCGGACACTGAGAACAAACGGATTGCTCCCGCCGCCACCGGTCACTTGTTTTCCGCCAAAGAAGACATCAGGGTCAGTGCCGGCATCGCTGCCATCGGCCCGCACTTCGACCGATTTATTCACTGGTGGCAGCCCATCACTAAAGACGCCAATCTCATACAACCCATAGTCAGACACGGCGAGGCTAAAGGTGCCGGAGGCATTCGTGTCAGTAAAGACCGGGGCGCCAAAGCCGCTTTGATGCATGAACACTCCGACATTCGCAAGCGCATTGCCGCTCGCGTCTTTCACCGTTCCGGAGACTGTCTTGTCAGCCGCGGCAAACGTAAAGGTGAGGACGTCGGTCGAGTCGTTGAAGCTGGCGCCGGACGGAAGCTGGCCAAAACCAGTCGTGACTGCCCGAGTCCCGCCGCCGATGCCGGAAACCAGGAGTTCAACCGGCGCAGGCGGCACGCCAGGGAGGGATTTTGGCTTGCTGGCTGACGCGCCTTTCGGCATGGCCGGCCCGACGCCGACATACCAGACGCCGTTGGCAGGAAGAAAAATATCATACCCCGCGGCAGGCGTCGTCGTGACGCCCGTCAATGTCCGAACCACGAAACTGCCCGGGCCGCCGGCAAAAATATCAATGTCCGCGCCAGCGAAGTTCGAGATGCCGCTCAAGCGTACCGTGGTCGTGACCGACGAGCTGCCGGAATTTCGCGTGAGCGTGATCGTGCTCGTCACAGTACTCCCGCCGGAGAGACAAACTGGCTCGGACACGAGCTGGCCAAAGTAGCTGTTCGATCCGAGCGTCGCATATGAGTCGCTGTTCAGGAAATAACAGCCGTCGCTCAAACTCGTATACTGGACACGCGTGCCGCTCGAGCCGTCAACCGCGGAGATGACGCCGTTCGTGAGGGTGAGCGTTTTGTCCATCGGGCCGGCCGGACCGCCGCCAAAGAGATACACCGTGCCGTTCGCGCCATTGTCTGGCGTCGTAGAATTGGTCCCAGCGACGACGCTCACATTCAGCGTATTCGTGCCGCCTTCGAGAATGAAGTAAGGCATGCTGGTTTTACTGACCAGCGTCTGACCGGCGCGGATCACCTTGATCGTGACCGTATACCCGGCCGTGTCCGGACCTTTCGGAATCGAAGGATTGGTGATCTTACGCATGTCAATCGTGTAGCTGTCATTCGTCCCAGGAGTCCCAGAGACACCGAGCGTCACCGTGACTTTCCGAGCCGCAGAGTCAACCGTAATAGCCGACCCAGTGACTGTCCCTGAACCGAACTCGTTCATGTCAACATAAAACGGCGAGAGCGTATCGAGCGCGGCATTCGTCACCGTCGTCCCATCCGGAAAAGTGATCGCCACCTGATCGCCATTTTGTAAGGCGCTCCCCGGGTTAAACCGAACTTGAAACACGTTGGCGTCGGCCCCAGCGGTCATGTTGAACGGGAAGGCCATATCAGCCTGACCAAAGGCAAACTGTTCGGCCGTAAAGCTCCCAAACCCTTGCGGCTTAAACTCGCCGCCGACAGTACTCGTCCCGGCAGTCGGCGGACCGAACATGCCCATGTCGCCGAAGCTGCCATAGGTCGTGGCGCTGTTTTCAACCGTGCCGAAAAATTGATTGGCACTACCTGAGGTATTGATGCCGTTGCTTGAAACATCTGTCGTCGAGGCAGTGACGATAAAGCGGAAGCGTAATCCAATGGCTGAAAACATATTCATCCCCTCGACCGTGAGTGCATTCGCTGAGCTGTCATACGAGAGTTGCGTCGTCGTGACAACGAGATCGGTGTTGCTGCCGGTCGTCGTGACCGTCAGATTGACGTGATTAAGGACACTGCCGCCAAAGGACGTCGTGCCGTCAACCTGCGTCTTCGCGTTCATGCGCTCGGTGAAGTATACCTTGCAGCTCCAGTCATCACAGCGCACGTCAGTCAAGGCCGGGGCAGTCGTGTCCGCAACATCGGCGGTGTACGTATAGCTCGCGGCCGACGCCAGCGCAACGCTCGCCAAATCGGTCGTCCCGGTCGCAAACGTGACGGTGTGGGCCGTACTCGGCGCGCGCACATCATTCGGCGTCCCATACACGGTATTTGTTCCGGCATCGCATTTCACCGTCTTCCCGATCGTGGTCGAACCGCGCGTGAGCGTGACGGTGCTATTGCTGATCGAATTGCAATTCATGGGTTCGCTAAAGCCAAATTGCAGAACCGCGTTGACAGGGATGGTCGCACCATTCGAATAGTTGGGATAGATCGTCGGCGCGGCCGCATCACTCGATCCAGAGGAGGTAAAGAAGGAACGGAACGCTACTTCGCTCGAACGGCTCGGATCCCGCATGCCGATGCCACTCGAGTTCGCGACTGCCCCGAGCACCCGCGCCTCATAGTCTCCGGCAGTGAGCGTACTCGCCGGAGTGAGCGTGATATACCGCCCGTCGGTCGAGTCGAGCGAAGCGCTTGTCAGCGAAATATTGGTTTCAGATGTACCGAGACGGACCAGTTTGACGTTCGTGGTATTTATCGTGGCGCTCGACAGCCGTTCATTCGCTTCGAGAATCACCTTGGTATTCGCCGCCGCTGTTTGGCCCGGCCCCGGGACCATGGACTTAATATATGGCGGCATGAACTGCCCGGTCTGCCCGAAGCTGCCGGAAATCTGGCCGCCGGTAAAGCTGCCGCCGCCGGTAAAGAAGCTGATCTTATGCCCCCCGCCAGAGCGATTGCCTGTGATCGATTGTCCGCCTTCGCTCGTCACACCTTCAGTCAGAACCAGAGTGTAGAAAGTGCTGGTCGAAAGGTTCGCACTCGGGGTAAAGAGCATGGCATTCATCTCTCCAGGCGGCAGTGAACTACAGCCGGCCGAACTCGCGCTCGCGCAGTATGTCACGCTCCCGGCTACTTTGGTCGTGCCATCATCGGTCGTGAGATAAACTTTACTGCCAGTGTCAGCGGCGTTCGTATCATTGACATTATTGGCGTTCATGGTTTGATTAAAGACGACGCGCAGCGCCCGATCAACCGGAAAATCGCCAATATTCTCCGGCGGATCAGAAAACATCACCATCGGCGAGCCGCCGCCGGTACCACCACTGCCCCCGCTAAACATGCCGCAGAAACCGAAATTTAAGTTGAGATCAATGCCGGTCAGATTCGTCGTGCCGATCGTTTCAAAGCGCATATTCTGACAATAGTCAGCTTTGAACGCTGTTATATTGACCGCCGTGCTATTTGGCAGTCCGGTGATAATGTAGTTGCCTGAGGAATCCGTAGTTGTCGCCGCTTTCCCAAAGCCACCGGCAAACACGGTCGTGGTCGGAAGTCCCGCCCCGTTCGCGCGGATGGTTCCGGACACGGACCTCGTAGTGCTCGCTGCCGTCAGTCGGGTGAAAGAGAACGGACTCGCGCCGCAGGTCGAGGTGGCGGTCGCATTGGGGTTATTGCAGACGTACTTGGTATTATTCAAACGGTCGTTCACGACAATATAGTATTGCGTCGTGGTCGCGGCATTCACGGTCGAACTCGGGATGGTGAAGGTAAAGAGATCGCCGACTGACTGCGCCGCGCTCGTCGTCGAAAAACTCGTCGCGACATTCGCGCCGTAATAGAGGAGTGCAGCCTCAGCACCGCCATCGGTGGTGCTCGCAAATTGGGCCGCGGTTGTCTGTTCGTCGAACAATTGCGCGTACAGCGTCGCCGTGGCCGCGAGCGTATAGGTCACCGGCATATGATCAACAAAGGGCGGCATGGCATCGGTCGGCGTATCGTTCGTCAGCGTAAACGCCGACGAACTCGTCATGGTGTGGACGGTCGAAGACACGAGGACATAGGCAATATAGCTCGTACCGCTCGTAAACGTCGTGCCGCCGCTGTCGGTCAGCTGTGACGGGGGCAGGGTAAAGGAGTTCGCGCTGTATTGATTGAAAAACCCAAGCACCGCACAAGCTGCGCCGCGACAGCCGTTGGTATTGACTGTCGTCGTGGTGAGCGCGGTCGAGGTGGAGATGTATATCCGAGTCTCGGTATACCCCGCCGGCTGGGTGGCCGGTGTCCAGGTGACGGTAATATCACGCACGTCGAGGCCAAAACCCGTAGTATCATTATCTGCCACGGCAACATTGGTGACATTGGCGCTGGCGCGAAACGCGGAAAAGAACGAGAACATGATGCCCACTGAGATTGCTGCGACAAGCATGGACAGCGCATAGTGGACTTTCCGCCTCATAAAATGATCGCGAATGATTTCTGTCATAGAATATTATAGAGAGATGATTGTTCTCGCCGTGATTATCCTCCTCGACCAGAGGATCATACCGCGAGAGCAGCATCTACACATGAAAAAAAATAAAAAGTGAGGTAGAGAAAAAATCCACCTCACATGGAAATAAAAATAGTGTGCTCATGTGCCGCCCCCTGCATCCTCACATGAAGAAAAAAAAAGTAAAACAGGAATAGTATAGCACCGATTACCCGCCAGCGACAATATGTTTCCTTAGTTATCCACACCTTTTCATCCGGCGCTCCTCTGACGACGCTGCATGGCCGCCATCCGCGCGCCGGTGAGGGCGATGGCCAGCGCATCAGCCGCGTCATCCTGGATCTTTCCTCTTGGCAGCTCGAAAATGAGCTGAAGCATGACTTGAATTTGTTTTTTCTCGGCCCGGCCGTAACCGGTCAGCGCCTGCTTTACCTGAAGAGGCGTACATTCTGTCACAGGGATATTTGCCCTCCGGAGAGTCAGGAGCGCCGCCCCCCTCGCCTGCCCAACGTCGATCGCGGTCTTTACATTTTTATAAAAAAACAACTGTTCTAATGTCGCTTGGTCAGGGTGGTATCTATCGACGATAGACTCCAGCGCTTCCGCCAGCGCCAGGAGTCGCTCACTGAGGGCTTGTCTTGAAGAGGTTTCAATAAGCCCGTGAGCAACGTACGCCCACTCGCTTTGTTTTTTTTCGATGACCCCATAGCCCATCCGGCCATATCCAGGATCAATGCCAAGCATACGCATAGGCCAGCAGTTTACCCTTCATTCGTATAAACCGCCCGCACGTCATCATGTTCGTCGAGTGCGTCATAGAGGGATTGCATCTGGGCATGTCTTTCAGAGTCAAGAGATGCCGTCTCTCTCGCCACCCACTCAAGACCAGATTCATCCGGTTCAATACCAAATGACTTTACCGCGTCGAGCACCTTCTGAAATCGCTCGACTGGGGAATACGCCTCAACGCCATACTCAGTCTCACGGATATCCTCGGCACCGGCGTCGATCAAGGCAAGCTCACACTCATCTTTTTTCTTTGAAAAAACAGCTATGACTGCCTCTTGGCCGATGCGAACCACCCCCCGTTTCGCAAACTGCCACGCAACCGACCCTGGCCCGCCGAGCGTGCCGCCATATTTCGAAAACAGATGTTTCACATCGCTACTCGTGCGATTTTTATTGTCAGTCACCGCGTCGACAATAACCGCCACTCCGCCTGGCCCAAAGCCTTCGTAGAGCACTTCTTCGAGCGTCGTCCCATCACCCAGTTCCCCGATACCGCGCTTGATCGCCCGCTCAATATTGTCTTTCGGCATGTTGATCGCCTTGGCTTTATCAACGGCGAGACGGAGAGCAAAATTCATCGCCTGATCTCCCCCGCCTTCCCGCGCTGCGACCGTAATTAAGCGCGCATACTTGGTAAAAAGCCCGCTTTTCGCCTCATCTTGCTTGCCTTTTCTCGCCTGGATATTGTGCCATTTGGAGTGACCGGACATAGAGACATAAATATGTGCATACTGTAACAGAGCCAGAACCCATTGACAAGATGAAACTGACGAGCGATGATTGTTCCGGCCAAAAAGGAAAAACAAATACAAAAGCCCCAATGGAACGGGGCTTTTGTCTGCGGCTTTTTTACTCGCGAAACCCGGTCCCAACCGGAATCAGGCGCCCGATAATCACATCTTCCTTGAGTCCTTCGAGATAATCGATCTTGCCGGTAATGGCGGCGTTGATGAGCACACGCGCGGTCTCCTGAAACGATGCGGCTGAGAGGAAACTCTGGGTCGAGAGCGACACCTTGCTGATCCCGAGGAAAAGCTCGGATCCGCTCACTTCTTTTTTACCCTGACGCCGCATCTCGAGATTTGCGAGGAGCACCTGGGATTTCTCGACCGTTTCGCCGGGAAGGAGATCCGTATCTCCGGCCTCTTCGATATAGACGCGACTGAACATTTGCTTAATGATAATTTCAACGTGTTTATCATTCAGGCGCTGGCCTTGCGAAGCATAAATTTCCTGAATTTCGGAAAGGATATAGCGCTGCACCGCATCGCGACCTTTGAGTTCAAAGAGTTCCTGCAGGCTGACACTGCCTTCAGTCAACTGATCCCCCTTTTGAACCACACCGCCGTCTTTCACCCAGATTTTATACCCGATCGGCACAATATATTCTTTCGTATGCCGGCCCTCGTAGGAAAGGATGAGGGTCTTCCCGTCGCGCCGGATATGACCGGCGTATTTCGCGAGCACCTCTTCACCGCTCCCGCGGACCACGAGCACGTCATCCTTTTTCACTGCCTGTCCATCAGCCGCTTTGACGTCATCCGCCTCTTTGAGTGTCACCTTCATCTCCTCGACGCCTTCAAAGACGACCTTGATGATTTTCTGACCGCGTCGGCCTTCAAAAATTTTCCGGCCAGTCGGCCCGGTGATGATCTTGCCATCTGCGTCCTCGATGGTAATCGTCCCGCCAACCTCGGCAAGAACGGCTTTCCGCTTGGGATTGCGTGCCTCAAACAATTCCTCCACGCGCGGCAACCCCTGGGTAATGTCCCCGCCGCCGGCGATGCCGCCAAGGTGGAAGGTCCGCATGGTGAGCTGGGTGCCAGGCTCGCCGATAGATTGCGCCGCGATGATCCCGACCGCAACGCCCTTTTTAACGACCTGGTTATGGCTCAAATCATAGCCATAGCATTTGATGCAGACGCCTTTCGGCAGGGTGCACTGGAGGACTGACCGCACGTGAATCGTTTCAATCCCGAGTTCCTGAATCTGACGCGCGATCTGCTCAGTCACCACTTCACCGGCGTCCGCGAGCGTCTTGCCTTTGGCCTTGAGCGGAACGAGGAGGAATCGGCCGAGCACGCGATCGGTCAGCCGCTCGCCCATCTGCTCAGACTGCTCTTTCGTAAATACCTCACCCACCGTGTCGCCGCAGTCTTCTTCCATCACGACCACATCCTGCGCCACGTCAACGAGACGGCGCGTCAAATACCCGGCGTTCGCGGTACGAAGCGCCGTGTCGGAAAGCCCCTTGCGGGTGCCGTGGCTCGAGATAAAAAACTCGAGGACATCGAACCCCTGCTTAAAGTTGCCTTTGACCGGGAGTTCAATAATATCACCGCTTGGACTCGCAACCAGTCCCTTCATCCCGATCATCTGATTGAGCTGCCCCAGAGACCCGCGCGCGCCAGAATCAATCATCGCGAAGACCGAGCCGTCTTTATCAAGCACGCCTTTGTTGTGGGAGGCAACCTTATCTTTGACGTCGGTCCAAATCTCAAGCACTTTCGCATGCCGCTCTGAGTCAGTAAGAAGACCCTCCTGGTACTGTTCGGTGACAAGCTGGACCTGACTGTCGCCTTCGGCGAGCAAGGCCTCGCGCTCGTCAATCCGGCCAAAATCATCCATGCCGAGCGAATACCCGGAGTGCGTCACGTACTTGAACCCGAGATCCTTCATGTCATCGAGGACATACGCGGTCTTTTCCTGGCCGTAAAATTCGAGGAGAAGCTGAATGATGGAACTCAGATGCTTCTTCGTGATCGCTTCGTTGTAGTACGGGAGTTTCTCAGGCAAAATTTCATTGAAGAAGATGCGGCCGATCGAGGTCTCGATGCGGCGCGGTGAACCATCCGAAAATTTGTCGAGGATGCTTTCATCAACCCGCACGATGATCCGTTCTTTGAGCGTAATCTTCCGGCTCTTGTAGGCAAACGTGGCTTCCTGAATGCTCGCAAAATATTTTTTCACTTCTCGGGTGTCGTCTTCGCGGTATTTGGTAAGGTAATAACACCCGAGCGCAATGTCCTGCTGCGGCGTCGTGACCGGGGATCCGGTCGCCGGCTTCAGGATATTTTTTTCAGAGGCCATGAGATTTTCGGCTTCCCATTTGGCTTCTTCGGAGAGCGGCACATGGACCGCCATCTGGTCGCCGTCAAAGTCGGCGTTAAAGGCCGGACAAACGAGCGGATGGAGGCGGATGGCTTTGCCTTCGACGAGTTGCGGTCGGAAGGCCTGGATGCCGAGGCGATGCAGGGTCGGGGCGCGGTTGAGGAGCACGCGCGTATTTTTTGTGATCTCTTCGAGGATATCCCACACCTCCGGCGCATTGCTCTCGATAAAACGCGATGCCGAGCGGACATTGTAGGCCAGTTCGCGTTTAATGATCGCCGACATGACGAACGGTTTAAAGAGTTCGAGCGCCATGCGTTTCGGGATGCCGCACTCGTCAATACTCAGTTTCGGGCCGACGACGATGACCGAGCGGCCGGAGTAGTCCACGCGCTTGCCGAGCAGGTTTTGGCGGAAGCTGCCTTGTTTGCCTTTCAAAATATCCGCGAGCGAACGGAGCTGCCGCTTCTGTCCGGTCGAGGCGGTCACGGTTTTCGACGCCCGCGCATTGTTATCAATGAGTGCGTCCACCGCCTCCTGGAGCATGCGCTTTTCATTGCGGCAGAT
>CAYHTX010000026.1:0-10408 GCA_964359615.1 uncultured Gammaproteobacteria bacterium
CCAGAAGCTTCCCCGCTTCTGCATCGCGCGGATTCACCTCGATATAGGTAACCCCCGGAGCGCTGTAAAATCGCTGATACAGTTCACGCATGACCCGGAAATCGCGTTCGTTTTCCGCTCCCACCACGACCCGATCTGGCTTGAGCGACCCCTGTACCGCTTTCCCTTCCACCAAAAATTCCGGATTCGACACCACGCCATAATTTTTGACCCCGCATTTTTTCATGACCTCATCGGTGGTGCCGAACATGTGAATCGGGACTGTGCTTTTATTGATGATGACGATGTATTGATTCTGCGCGCCGGCATTTCTTTTCGCCATGGCTTTCGCGAGCGCCTCCGCCGCAGTCATGTAATACGTCAGATTACTTTCACCAGTCTCACCGATCTCCGGCGTCGGAAGACACATAAAGACTGCATCACAATATTCGAGATACTTCTCGACTTTCGCATAATCGGCCGTAAATCGAATCCGGTCTTTATTTCGGACCAAAAGGTCGCCGAGTCCTTCCTCAAACAGACACGATTCAATCGTATCCCGATCCCCTGACCCGAGCATCTCGATTTTGCGGGTATCAATATCGTACACCAAAACATCGTGGCCGCTATTCGCTGACACGGCCGCAGAGCATGACCCGACAAATCCGGCGCCGATGTAGAGGATATTCATATGGTGATTCAAGGAGTGGTAAGAATATAATATGCCGCAGCAGTTTGGTCAACTCATGACGGCTTGAATGCATTTTGAATGAGCGCGATCCGCTTGCGCGTCTCGATGCCGAACCGCACGAACTTCTGAAAAAACTTCGAATGCATCGTCTGAAAATGTTTCTGGTAATACAGCCACATCGCGTCGTAGAAATCGACGAGCGACGCCCGGCGGCGTTTTTTGCTGCTCCCACCGCCGAGGTGAATAATTTTTGCGTCTGCGACGTAGACAGTCTTCCAACCGTTGTCCCGCACCCGCTTGCAAAAATCGAGGTCTTCGCCGTACATAAAAAACCGCTCATCGAGGCCGCCGATTTTTTCGTAGACCGTACGGCGGAACATCATGCCGGCGCCGGAGAGGGCTTCGACCGGCTCCGTCACGTTCGGATCATCGGCGTATTTTTTATAGGCATTGACTGCTTTATTTTTCGAAAACATTTTGGTAAAGCCAAAGAGGTGAAAAAAGGAATTGGCCGGCGTCGGGAGACTGCGCCGGCAGGCGTGCTGAAAAGTCTCATCGGCATTGAGAAGCCGCGGCCCGACCATCATGGTGTCCGTATGCGTATCGAGATACCGAACGAGCTCATCGATCGCGCCGTCTTTCGTGATCGTATCACTATTCAGGAGCATGATATACTCGCCTGTCGCGATCTTCATGCCCTGGTTGTTCGCTTTGGCAAAGCCGAGGTTGTCGGTATTCACGAGGAGTCTGACCCCAGGAAATTCGCGCCGGATCATATCCACACTCTCATCAGCCGAATTGTTATCAACGACGATCACTTCAATATCCTTAAAATGCGTGTGCGTAAAAAAAGATGACAGCGCCTGACGGGTGAGGTCGGCCGTGTTCCAGTTGACGATGATGATGGAGAGTTTCATAAAATGTTCTGGCCTTTAATATATAGACATTTCGCTATCTAAATTTACTTTATCAACGTCACTAAAATATTCAAAGCGGGGAACAACCGTGATAGAAACGTCGCCTCATAGATCCGTTGCATCCGGGGGCTCAGATTCACGAGTGGCTCCACGAAATAGTTATAAAAGAAAACCGGCGAGCCATGATCGAAAAGAATTTTTGTGCTCGAGCAGGCGGAAAACGAAAAGTCGAAATAATACGAACGATCGTGCTCCCCACTCGCTCCTTTGACGAAAAAATCAAACGTCTGAATAGAAAAACGCTTGGCGTGCGTCGGATCGACAAAATTAAAGTGCGACGTAAAATGCGGCACGCGGATCACGAGTCTTCCGCCGGGCATGAGAATCCGATGGAGATCGCGAAGGACCGGAATATACTCGACATGCTCGAGCACATCCTGGCAGAGAATCTCCTCAAAATGATTGTTCGGAAACGGCAGCGGGAGTTTTTCGATATCATGCACGACATCTACGCCAGGAAGCGCGCTGATATCGAGGTTAACATATCCGGGGAGAATATGCTTCCCACAGCCGAGGTTGAGTTTTTGGCTTGACATAGGCTCAGTATACACTATTTTGACGATTTTGCAAGTGATTGCCTCGGGCTTGTCAGCATTGCGTTTTTCACTATTTTTCGCTACACTACGGTCATCTATGTCCAAAAAAATGATCGTCGTCAACGCCCGCATGCTCCGCAAAGACCGTTTGGACGGGACTGGCTGGTTTGCCTTTGAGACGCTCCGTCGAATCACAGCCGCACACCCTGAGATCCGATTTCTTTTTTTATTTGACCGGCCATTTGATACAGAATTTTTATTTAGTGAAAACGTGACTGGCCGCGTGGTCTATCCGCCGATTCGCCATGGACTTCTCTACTACCCGTGGTACCAGATTGGCGTAAAACGCATTTTACAGTCCCTCACACCAGATTTATTTCTCTCGCCTGACGGACTTCTCCCGCTTGGCGTGAAGTGCAAGCAACTTGCCGTCATCCATGATCTCAATTTTCACTATTACCCACAGGATCTCCCGTATTGGACCAGCCGGTATTTCAACCGTTATTACCCTGCCGCGGTGAAAGCCGCGAACCGAATTGCGACTGTCTCTGAATATACCAAACGAGATCTCATCAAAACCTATCACGCTGACCCGGAGAAAATTGATGTTGTCTATAACGGTGTTCAAGACGGCTTTGCTCCAGTACCTGAAGAAGAAAAAAAACGAATCCGCGACCAGTACACCGATGGCGAGAACTATTTTCTTTTCATCGGCTCGCTCCATCCGAGAAAAAACGTCCCCAGGCTGCTTGAAGCTTTTGAACAATGTAAAAAGCAGCGTGACAGTCGGATGAAACTCGTTATTGCCGGTTCGCTTTTCTGGGGAAAAAAAGAGATTGATGCGGCGCTCAAAAAAATGTCAGCTCGCCAGGATATTATCTTCACCGGCCGCACGAGCGACCGCGACCTCAATCGCCTCATGGCCGGCGCGTTTTGTCTGACCTTCGTCCCCTACTTCGAAGGCTTTGGCCTTCCACTTCTTGAGGCGATGCAATCTGATGTGCCGATTATTTCCGGCAACACCACGTCGCTCCCGGAAGTGGCCGGGAACGCGGCACTCTATGTAGATCCGTTCACTGTTGAAGAAATCGCCGCTGCTATGACGCGAATGACGACTGATGTGGCTCTCAGACAATCATTGATCGAACACTGCCGAATCCAGCGCCAAAAATTTTCTTGGGAGAAAACAGCTGAGAAATTGTGGTCTTCGATTGAAAAAACCTTTCAATAGACAAAAACATCCCGACTGAGTCGGGATGTTTTTGGAGTGGCTCGATGATGAACGTGTCGAGCGGCACCCCTCCTTAAATGAACAGTGCGGATTTGGACCAGAGGTCCGTGCCGCGCGGCTGGCCAGGGGGCCGCAAGACCGTGCGCGCGATGCGCGGGTGGTCGTAGGTGGGTTGGCCGTAGATCAGGGCACTTCGCAGTGCCCGGCGTGTGTCGGATCCCGACAGAGTAATCCTGCCTCTTCCATCAGGGACTCCAGGAATTTGAGATTGTCAAACTCCTCCGGGGTAGGCTTGCGCCCTGCAGCCCCAAGCGGAGAGGGCGGGAGCGGCTGCGTTTTGCCCGCTTTCTGGAATCGGACATCTACCGCCTTGCCGCTCATGTGGCCAATGGGCGATCCAACCAGAACACCATCCTTTTTCTCGACGTTCAGAGCGAGATCGCAGCGCTTTGTACAAAGCGCTGCGATCTCGTGTCGGCTCATGTTCGGTGGCTTGAGCTCGTCGAGCGGCGGACAGCCGCAGCTTCGCCGTAGAAGCGCATAGCGCTGCTCCGGCGTCTCGAAGCACTTCTGAACGATGAGCCTCGTGCTCTGATCCCGCTCGGCGAGGATCTCGAGCACTTTTTCGACGGCGGCTGCTGCTTTGGGAACGAGAAGGCAGCCCCCCTGCCCGATCGGCCTCGCGAACATCAGATTCTCTGCCGCCGGAACTCGGACGAGTTCCGGCTTCGACTCTTCGGCCACTGCCATCTGAAACGCTCCAAAAGCGCTCATCATGGCAAAGACCCTAATCACTGACTTCTTCACAATTCTCCTTCTTCACACCACACGGATTACTCCGGCCCTGGGTGTGATCGGTTGGGCAAGACTAGAACGTAGAAACTACTTTCCAGTATGCCAAACAGATCTAAAATAGGGCAAATTGTAGCAGAAACAATATATCAGTGTATCACAAAAAAGGCCTTTCGTCAAGGATGTGTCAGCTTTTCAAAATATATCAAAGATATCGCTTTATTGAGAGAAAAATATTCCAAATTTTCTCGCAACGAAACTTGTTTTTTGCTCTATTGCAAAAAACCCTGATAATGTATCTTCCCGCTTCGCCGCTCCATCACACCCTCTGGCCACCCGACCATTTTGGCCACATCCCCAAGCGCTACGACGATCGGAATGATACTCAGCCCAATACATCGAAAGACGAAAGATTTCACTTTTGTAAACGCCCACCACCGCCGCCAAAACTTTTTCATGTAGAAAAATAGTCCCGCGATCAGGGGCAGAATAAAAAACCATGACTCGCGAAATGTCAAATACAGGAGCGCGAGACTGACACTATAAGTCAAATACCGGATGAGCTGCCGCTGAAAAAAAAGTTTGGCATGGCCATCACTCCGCGTATAGCCAGCCAGCTGTTTCATGTACCCGCCAAGAGAAGAACGCGGTCGCCAAAAGACGAACGGCTCGCGGACAAAAAATGGATACACGCCCCGCTGTTTCGCCACCATATCGAAAACCACATCTTCGCAGAGCGGCAGCCACTCCGGGTATCCGCCGACAAGTTCCCAGACTTCCCGTTTAAAAGCCACACTCCGGCTCGACGGAAACCAATTCGCCTCAAACTCCTCCGGTGCCGGTGTGGTCGAGGCCGCAATGGCATAAATCATGAGCGAATCGTCTCTGTCGAACCACGGACCAAAAGCAGTGGTCGTAAAAATAATCGTGCCTTGCTTCAGGGGTGCAATAAGCTTCTCGATCCATGATGGATCATGCGTGCAGCCGGCATCTGTCACCACCAGTATCTCCCCTTTTGCCTGGCGGATCGCCTCATTCCGGCCAGTCGAGATATTGCCAGCTTTTTTATAGACGCGAAGTCCGGTCATCTGTTTTGTATGCTCCTCGAGAAGCTCCAGCGTCCCATCAGTCGAACCGCCATCCACGATCACTATTTCATCGGGCTGCACCGTCTGTTTTTGGATACTTTGAAACCACGCCTGGAGATGTGCGCGTTCATTTTTGACGGTCATGATGAGGGAAATCATACTACTTCTTCCTCGCAATCAAAAACAACGTATCGCGCACATTGAGCGGGATGGCTTGATCTTTGAGAAACGACCGCGATGTCCACTCGGCCAGACGCGAAAAAAACCGTATCCCGGTCCAGCTAAACAGAAGCCGGAAAATATACGGAATGGTGAACCACTTGCCGCGGTGGTCGCTGTGAATAATCTCAAAACCCTCTATCTCGAGAAGCATCGTCAAATTTTTTTCCGTAAAATAAAAGAGATGCTGCGGCGGCACAAAGGCGTGCCAGCGTTTGCCCCAGACACGGGCCCAGAGACTACCAGCATCCGGCGTCGCGATGACAAATAACCCGCCAGACGGGAGGAGTTCACGAACCCGCCCTACCAGTCCGACCGGATCTTTGACATGCTCAATCACATCGTGCATGGCAACGCAGTCGTATTTTTTCTGAGTCGTGAATGCCTCGAGGGTCCCTACAATCACTCGGAGCCCCTTCGCTTCGGCCTCCCGAACCGCATACGCTGAAATATCAATGCCCTCGACTTCCCAGCCCCGCTCTTTGGCCAGCTCCATAAAAAAACCAGTGGCGCACCCGACTTCAAAGAGCGACCAGCCGAATTTTTTCTGCGTCAGACTTTCCATGACCTTGAGGTGATACCGATAAATATCTTTTGTCGGGGCTTTATCATGTTCATAATCCATATAGCCTTCGAGCGCGGTATCGCCGGTAAAATAGCCCTCAGCATAATACGGCGCCAAATCTTCTGGCACGTTTTCGACGGCCATCAGCCGACAGTCGGGGCAACGCACAATCTGAAAACCCTTCTTCGCGAAGAATGGCGCCGTGGCGCTCTGGCAGATGAGGCACTTCATACTTTCTCGAGAAGAAACACTGTATATTTGTAAGTGTAACTTGGGCGATGGAGGATTTTCTCTTTCCAAATCTTAAACTGCGGATCGAGCGGCACGCTATCGTACCTGTTAAGCACACGGTAACCGCCCGGGATTTTGCTTTCCGTCGTCGCTGATTCCGCAGACTCGTCTGAACCAGTGAAAAAAAACCAAACGCGTGATCCGGTCGGAGCCTCCGGAATATCGTGAAACCCGAGCGGCCGGAGCGAGTGAAAGTATTTGCCCCTATAAAAGTGATACACCCCATCCCCTGCATCCGGTGTGATCGCGAGATACTCGCCTGCCTGCATTCGATCGCGGACATATTCAAATGACTCGAATGTGCGGAAGTAACTGCCATTAAGATAATTGCTCGCCCGATAAAAATTGTGGATACCGAAGAGCGCCACCACGCCCCAGAGAAAAAAAAGACCGGATTGCAATTTATTGGGAAGCCGTCGCAGACAAAGGACAAAGGCCATGATCGTGAGCGGATACGCGACAAATCCAAATTTGGGATACACGATAAAGTTATACCGCGCGTCAGCTACATTCATGAAGAGCGTGTTCATGATCATGAGACTGGTGCTGAGGAGTATGATATACGATTCCCCGAGACTCCAATTTTTGTGTCGGAGAATCCGAACGAGACCGACGAGAACACCGAGGAGTACCAGCATCCCCAGTCCAAACGGCAGATAATTCCACGGAAAAAGATTCTCGCCAAAGAAAAAACTGTAGATGTGAAAAAAAATCCCGGCCACGATATGCACCCACGAATTGGCGAGGAGATTCATGTCCGACCATCCACCATCGCCCTGGATAAAGATACGATGATAGAGAAACCAGACCATAGGACTGCAAAGGAGGGCCACGATGAGCTGGCCCGTGAGCCACCGGGCGAGAGACGCCAATTTCTTTTTGCAAAGATAACGGTAGGCAAATATGCCATTAGTCAGGAGTCCCACATAAATAAAGTGCGGATAATCCACATACCCGACAAACGCAAACGATAAGAGATACCCCCACCAAACACCTTTGCAGAACCCTCCACTCCACAGCCGATAAAAAAAATAAAATGTGAGGAGACTCGCGAAACCGGCGAGGGCGTGATAGCGTGCCATTTGCGAGATGAGGATAAAGTATGAAGAAAACGCGGTGAAAAAGGCGGCAATAAGCGCAACCTGTTTACTCTGTGCAACCTTTTTTGTGAAACGATACACGAGCGTCACGATCCCAAATCCTGATAAGATGGACACGAGACGAACCATAAGTTCATTCCACGGCAGTATCTTACTCAAGAGTAAAACAAGAAAATAATAGAGCGGTGGATGATTGTCCGGGCGGTGCCAGTAACCGACAAGAAATTCTCGGAGTGACTGCGGGAAGTATTCGAGGACCATGGTTTCGTCCATCCAGAAGGTGCGATACCCGACGCGAAAGATCAGCAAGAACGCGGCGAGGCCGAGAATACCGAGGAGCGGGAGATTCTTCTTCGACCAGTGGATCAGACTGTACACGCTATAAGCGACGAGCTGTTTCAAAAAGAGAAGATGTTCGGCCATGTTCAATTTTGAAGTGCTAAATTTTCTGATCCGAAATCGAAACGGGATTTCTACGACGCTTTCATACTTCCCCTTCACGAGGATCTCGAGCAGGATTTTATAGCCCGTAGTCCGGAGCGGTACGCCCTCGATCACCCGCCGCCGCAAAAAGAAATAGCCGCTTAATGGATCTTTCACTCCGGTCAAGACTCGTGTCAGTTTGACGCCGACCTCGGAAATGATTTTCCGCCACCATTTCCACTGTTCAACCGTGCTCCCCTTTTTGAACCGGCTGCCGAGCGCGATGTCGTGGGTCTCGAGGCTGTCGATGAGTGCGGGCAGAATGCTCGGATCGTGGCTCAGATCCGCGTCCATGACGCCGAGATAGTCCCTCGTCGACGCGGCAAAACCTTCACGAACCGCGCTCCCGAGGCCGAGCTTCCCGGCGCGGCTAATCACCTTGATCGGGAACCGTGCTTTCAAATCTTCGGCGACCCTCCACGTCCCATCCGGCGAGTTGTCATCGACAATAATAATTTCAAGATCAATCTTCGTTTGATCAATCGAGGCAAAAATTTCCTCGAGCAGGAGCGGCAAATTTTTGGCTTCGTTATACGTTGGGATTATGAGTGCAACCAATTTCATACGGATACAGGCTACAATTCCTTGCTAAAGGTCTGCCGATTCTCCCAAAAATACTTCCAACTGCACGAAATACTTTTTTCGCATTGGTCATAAATCTGAAACACGTGTGCGTACCGGAGGGTTGATTGGAGGAGATACGGTGTCACGACCGAAACGAGCGTCAACGAAATGAACAGGCCCTTCGAATGCCTTGCCAGCCGGACAAGACCGTACGCCGCTAGCGGGATCACGAGCCACGCGGCGATAAAAACCGTACGACCGATAAAAAGCGGCCAGGCAAAGTAAGAAAGACTCGAAGGAATGACGGCAAGCAAATACCGCATCGCGCCGGGCGGCAGTATCCACTTTTTTCGGAGAAGCTGAAGGAGCGCGATACAGAAAAATATCCAGGCCACGTTAAACGTGGTCGCATTGACCCCGAGCCAGCGCACAAAGGTGTAATTCTCAGCCGAAAATACGATCCAGTTATCAATGAACCACTGGAGCGAGTTATACGCCATGTCATGACTGCGCGCACTATTCACGATAATGGTGAGAAGCGGTGCCCAGGCGACCGAGGAGAGCGAGATAACTTTTTCTTTCAGACCGAGCCGCGCCGTCACGATGAGTAGCCCAACAAAAAAAGCTCCCATGCAGCCGCTCTCTTTTGTCAGCACCCCGAAGGCAATCGCGATGCCGGCAAGGTGAAGCCACCGTTTATCACGCGCCTCATACCAGCGCCACCCGGCATAGATCGTAGCGAGGAACCAGGCGTAACCGCCGATGTCCTGCACTTGCGTGAGGGCATAGCGGAGCATGGGGTAGCCTGAGACGACTAAGAGCGCCGCCACCAGCCCAACCGTCTTACTCTCAAATACACGGCGCACCAGGTCATACGTCAAAAAGAGAAGAACGAAGTAAAAAAGAATATTGATGACAATGAGACTTTCTGGGGCGGAAAGAAACTGTAGGAGAGTTGAAGCGACGACCGGATAAAACGGATTTAAGTAACGGTTGGGAAAAATCGTATTACCCTCCCCTTTGAAAAATTCAATGGCAAAAAGAAAACTATCCGTATCATTGTTGTAGTGAAAGCCAAAAAGAAACGCAAATGCCAGAAGATTCGCGACGCCGAGTGCCGCGAGAAAACCCAGGACCCAACGGTTTGTTTTATTTTCGAAATACTCCATATTTAATAATGCACCAGATCGTAGCCACGCCGTCTTTCCAGGTAATTTTTTTGCCATCTGAGTAGGTGCGGCCGTGGTATGAGATGGCCACTTCATAGAGCTTGAGCGGTTTGAGCCGGGCGAGCTTGGCCGTGATTTCTGGCTCGATCGTAAAGCGAGATTCTTCGAGGGTAAGCGACTGAATAACCTCGCGCCGAAACAGTTTATAGCACGTCTCCACATCCGTCAGATACATATTCGTAAACATGTTCGAGAGGACGGTTAAAAATTTGTTGGCCATGGCATGCCAAAACCTGACAACCGGATGCGGTCCGCCGAGAAAGCGTGACCCGTAGACGACGTCAGCCCCGAACTTGAGGACTGGAACGAGAAGTTTCGCGTAGTCAGCCGGATCGTACTCGAGGTCAGCATCTTGGACAAGCACATAGTCGCCGGTCGCGGCCTTGAAGCCGGTCCTGAGCGCCGCACCTTTACCTTGATTGCGCTCGTGAAAAATAACGCGGTACGTATTCACATATTTTTGTAAAAGTTCCCGCGTGCCATCAGTCGAACAGTCTTCGACCACAATAATTTCTTTTTCCCAGTCTCCGATATCAGCTGCGGCCACGCGCGCAAACACCTTCTCGATGGTGTTTTTTTCATTGTAGACAGGGATGATGATGGAGAGTTTCATAACTCAGAGTGGATTCCTCCCCTAACAGGGGAGGTCAGGCTGGGTCTTTT
>CAYHTX010000027.1:0-10386 GCA_964359615.1 uncultured Gammaproteobacteria bacterium
TGAGTGTTCTTTACCTAATCCAAAGTATAGACGAATGACTTCAGCTTCTCTTTCAGTTAATGTAGAAAGTGATCTTTCAATTTCAGCTTTCAAAGATTCTTTCATAAGAGTAAAATCGGGAGCCGGTTGATCATCATTCGGCATAACATCTAACAAACTGTTATTATTGTCTTCACTATGAGCAAACGGGGCATCCATTGAAACGTGACGGCCTGCAATCTGCATAGCATAGGTAACATCAGCAACATCCATATCAAGTTGATTAGCAATTTCTTCGGGGCTTGGTTTTCTTTCATATTCTTGTTCGAGTTGGCTGAGTGCTTTTCCCATTTTATTCAATGCACCAACACGATTCAAAGGAAGACGAACCATTCTGGATTGTTCTGCAATTGCCTGCATAATTGATTGTCTGATCCACCAAACTGCATAAGAAATAAATTTGAAGCCGCGTGTTTCATCAAATCTTCTTCCGGCTTTTATCAAACCTAAGTTACCCTCATTAATTAAATCACCAAGAGGAAGGCCTTGATTCTGATATTGTTTGGCAACACTTACGACAAACCTTAAATTAGCTTTGGTAAGTTTCTCAAGAGCTAATTGGTCTCCTTTTTTTATACGAATTGCCAATTCAATTTCTTCATTAGGTGTAAGAAGATCTACTTTCCCGATCTCTTGAAGGTACTGGTCTAATGATTTACTTTCGCGGTTTGTAAATTGCTTCGTAATCTTCAATTCTTAATCTCTCCTTGAAATATTATTCCTATTGGATATTTATTAACTTTTTTAATTGAAACTAACTTTTGACTCTTATTACACAATAAAGTTCCTAAAGAGAGGAAATATTCTTCTTATGAATATTCTCTCCTAACTTAATTTGTCTCTGATGTGAATTTGAAAAGAGAGTACAAAACTTATTTTTATAAGTAGCTAATTGATATGTGCTAATAAAAATCACCGCTCAAAAATAAAGAAAAAATAACTGATTGTCTATTAAAATTTAATCATTATCAGTAAACGTCCTAATCGAGTCTCAAAAGGGTAGGATTGCATTATTTCTTTGGAAGAACCCTGAGATAGAGAACCACGTTTTCTATTTCACTCGTGCTCAACAGCTCTTTCCATGGAGGCATTTCGGGAGACTTACCAGTAAAAGCACCCCCTTCGCGAATAACCTCAAAAAGATATTCATCCGGGAGTGAGTTCATGTACGCCGTATCGGCGTGATTAGCTGGAGGAGGATTTAGCGTGTAACTGTGCAGTCCATCTCCTTCACGAGTAGTTCCGTGACATCCAGAGCAATATCGTTGATAAAGTCTCTCACCGATAATCTCTCTACGTGCTGATTCTGATTCAATAATGGATAAGTTTACGTTCTTTTTCTCATCGCGCACACACCCCGATGACAACAACATGAGTAAGAAGAGCAGTAACCCAAAGAGGCAAATCCAAAATCGAATATCGGAAATGGACAACTGAAAATTTTTCATCAATAACTCAAAAGATATTTCGTTATGAACAGTGCTTCTTCATCAGACAAACCCAGGACAGGTTCCAGTGTGGCAGGGTCGAGCGCTTTGGGATTTTTGATCCACTGGAAGATCCACCCCGCTGTTCTCCTCTCACGGATATTCATATCGGTTGAGACTAACTCCGGTCCCATCGTTCCCCCTTCATAGTTGATTTGATGACACGACTGGCAGCGATACTTTTCATGGTAAAGTTTTCGACCCTGCTCGATCTCTGGCATAGAGAATTTTTCGCCGCTCAAGAACTCTGAAGTAACTTTCTCATTGACCAGCGTAGTTCTCATGTAGTTTATGATGATATCGATTTCCTTATCGGTGAGATTAAATTTCGGCATTCGGTCAACAAGTGTTGGTCTCAGTGTGGTCGGATTACTCAGGAATTTCTTAAGCCATGCAGCGTTAGTACGACTTCCCTGGTAGGAAAGGTCAGGGGCAAGTGTACCTCCACGACCGTTTATCTTATGACATGTCAAACAATTCAAATCGGCAACCTACTTCCCAAATTCTCCCGGCGGTATGTAGCTGCTTTCGGGTTGTCGTTTAAGAATGAATAGCTCAGGTGGATGTTCTTCTGTGAATCCAAGTAGAACCGTTGAGAAAGCTCTTGCTTCTTTTATTCCGAATCCGTAATCAGGCATCTTCTGGGCAATTCTCTCAGTTGCAAACGCTCGGGGGTTTTGGAGTTTTGAGAGAACCCAGGCTTCCTTTGTACGGGAAATATTTGTCACATCTCCAAAGTCAAAATTCTCAATTGGCTTGTCACCGAAAAAAGTCAGGTCAGCGCCGACTTTCCCACCAACAGCTCCTTGCCCCACTGGATCATGACAACCGAGACATCCATACTCGATCACAAGTTTTTCACCTCGCTTCACTTCTCCAGAGGAGTAAGCAAAGTTTTCATCATCCGATGATATTTCAGAAGTTTTCAGACTATTGAGATAGGTAATGATCTTCAGGATTTCTTGGTCGGTGAATCGATAGTGAGGCATTTTAGTGTTGGGCTGATACGCTCTTGGATTCTTAATCCAATCGAAGAGCCAATCCAACTGTACCTTAGTGGTGATGTTCACTAAATCAGGAGCAATTGTTCCGCCTCTGCCGTCTACCAGATGACAACTAATACATCGAGCCATGCGAAAGATTGTTTCTCCCTCCTGAATCCATCGAGCATCTAAACTCCTCTCCGTGATGCGCTGCAGTTTCGGCTCGCCTTTGGCGAGCTCACTCGCATCCAGCAGATATGCTCGTACGGCATTGGCTTCGTTCTCCGTGAAGCGAAAATTCGGCATCTTTGTTTGTAGAAGATAACTCTTCGGATTCAAAATCCAGCGCATCAGCCATGCGGGTTTCACTTTGACAGCAATCCGATTGAGCGGCGGACCAATGTTCGAAACTTTAACATATCCTTCAACATTGTGGCATCCGAGACATCCTGACGACTCAAACAATGATCGTCCATCGGAAAGTGTCGGTGACTCAGGAAATTCTAAATCTTCATGACACTTGCCGCACAGACGCTCACGAGTTCCTTCTCCGAGCAGCGGATTGTGGTAGAATTCAACCTTGCCATGAGCAGATCTCGCCGTCAATGCAACACCTTGTCCACCGTGGCAGGGTGTACAACCAAATTTTTCGACAGGATGGAGATCCAGCAGATATGAATGACGTGTGAATGGCTCTTTCTCGTTTTCAAATCCTGGCTTGTCAGCACCAAGATGGCACGTCATACACCGCTCCACACGACTGATTCTTCCACCGAAATTATTATCGTCAAAGTCCGGCAGAATGATCTGCTTAATCTCTATTGATCGTGATTTGATTGCTTCAATTTTTCTTTGCCATGCAAGAATATCGGCTTTCAAGGAAGTTAGACTGTCTTTCAAACGTTCTACAGTGTGTTCAAATGCCCGAACAGACTGTTCACGTTCAAGTCGCTTCTTTTGAAGTGAGTCCAGGTCATTTGAGAGTCGTTCTTTTTCTGCTTCGAGTTTATTCAGTTTCTGTTTTTCTTTTTCTGCCGGCTTTCCCTTGTGCAATGCCGCTTTGAAGTAATAATAAGTTTCATCTGCTTCACTTCGAGTGAACTGGAGTTCCTGAGCAATCTCGGCAATTTGTGCTTTGATGTTCTCTAATTCTTTGAAACTTTTTTTGTATTCTTCACTCTCCAGTGCCGTTTCAGCGTCGCGAAATCGCTGCTGAATATCTGTATAGCGTGCTTGAACCTCCTCGCTCTCGAACTTTTTCTGTGCCTTTCTCAGTTCATCTTCTGCTTTCTGAAGATCAAGTTTATGAAATTCATTTTGGAATTCTTTCCAGGGTCTGCGCACCCAGACTTCATCAATCACCGCCCAGATAGTTGTCACCGTCAATAGTGCGGCACACACAAAAAAGACCGCTCCATATCTTCGCTCTTCAACTGGAATCAATCTTCGCTGTTTGAAAATCCTGATCATATAATTGTCCTCGGTACCATTGCAATACATTCCCATGGACACTCTTTCATACACAATGTGCAGCCGGTGCATGGTTCTTCAATCACACGGCAGACATTGGTGAGAATTTCGGGATTAGGATTTCTCACAACAGTGATACAGTCCACCGGACAAAATTCGATGCACACCTCACAGCCCGTACATATCTCTTCATCAATGAGCGCAACCAGCTTTGATTTTTTCTTGGTGATAACACGAGGTTTGGTCTCTTCAATCATATATTGAACCACGGTGTAACCCATACATACTTGATGTTCAAGGCAATACGGAGAAACATTTTAATCGGCAGCGCCAACATCGTCAGCAGCAGAAAGACAACAATGCTGTAGCGAACGACGCCAAACTTCTTCATGAACTCTGGCTTCTTCTTCTTCAAGTAAAAATAGAAAATGACTCCCAAGAAATAGTAACCGCTCACTAGAATTCCACCAAAGACCGATGACCAAAAGTAGGACCGAATGCCAACAAGGTACGGAAGATCCACATTGGTTATGGCAACTATACGATGCACATCCCATTCTTCCCATGGATAGAAAAAATACCAGCCAGGTCCACGAAAAAATGTTCCAATGATGATAAGTATCACCCACAACATATATCCGGAGCCGAATACAATCATGGCAAACTTCCGCTGATGGAAACTATAGTATCCGCCCCCACGTGGATTGATATCGATATACGGGATTATCATCAAGCCGGCAATTATCAAACCGGGAAGGATAACACCGGCAATCCAGGGATCAAAATAGACCAACATTTCTTGTAACCCAAGAAAATACCAGGGAGCTTTTGCAGGATTTGGTGTTTTACTGGGACTAGCGAGTTCTTCGAGCGGTGCATCAATTGTAATTGACCAAACCGTCAAGATGACCATGATAAGAAGAGTAGCCAAAAATTCAATGCGTGTTAGAAAGGGCCAGCAATGAACCTTGTCGATATTTCTATTGACACCATACTTATCATTCTTTACTGCTTGACTGATGCCAAGCCAATAGTAATACAATATAAGCAACAGCATTCCGGCGATAGGAATGTTGTCAGGGAGTGTCAAGATGTGGATGAATTGTTCCATGTAATAAAAAATTTTAAAGACCAGACAACAAAAAATTTACTTTTACAACAAAGAATGCTGACCAAGCGAGTAAGAATTTCTTAGCGTTCATGATTTATCTCCCTTCTATTCTAACCTCTTGCAGGTTCACAACCTGCGGGAAAGTTAATCCTCATCCCCATCGCGATCGTCATCTCGGAACACCTTAATTGACACTTTCAGGTTTCGATCAATAATATCTTGATTACTTGGGTCTCTAGGATCGAGTAGAACACCACCGCGTCCTAAAAACCATCCTCCTGAACTAAGGCGTAGTGTGACTGTAACATTGGGATTAGAGGAAGTAATCACGAGTGAGGGATTGAGATTATATTTTTGTTCTTCATTAACTCTGCTGCGGTAAGTGAATGGTTGACCTCCAGACCTATCCTTGAATACCATACCATCGACGATCATACTGTACCGTTCACCTGCGAGGAAATCGGCAAAGGGAGCACGCTCGGCTGGAGTAAAGTTGACAAGATCGTAATCATTCACACGGTGGATTTTGAACCCAATCTCTCGATACGTACCAAACTTTACTGCAGAAACAGCAATTTCATGTACTGCGCCACTGATATTGTACTCAACAACCATCGGTGCAGTTCTAAACTCTACACTATCGTTGTCACTTTCAAATTTGATTCGCTTCAGTACGAGCCTGAACCGGGTGACTTTAATTGAATCGACTGCAAAGGGAGTCGCATATATGTCACCCAGCCGATTCAACTGCAGAACAGGTGTTAGTGAATACTTCGTTAGGAGTGAAATCTGTCCAGTTTGAGGTGCTACTGTTTCCTCCTTGCATGCGAAGGAAACAAACATGAGTCCTATAAAAACAACAGTCTTTGTTATGAGGATTTTCATTGCATTCTCTTTAGTTTGTGTTTGTAGATCATAATCTGTAGATCCTTTCTTTGATACAGTGAAATTTATTCGTGTTCTGGCGGACGAGAAATTCCGCCGTCTTTTCTCACTCGCCAAAAATGGACAATCATAAAAGCCACAGCCAGAAGTGGCAAAGCGATACAATGTAAAACATAAAACCGCAATAGTGCAGGGGGTCCAACTTGTGTACCGCCAAGCAGAAGAAAACGAATGTCGTTATCCGGTTTCATCCCAAGCTCTGGTCCGAACGGACCCTCATGCCCGAGAAACGGTGTTGCACGAGCCATATTCGTTCCAACTGTAATTGCCCACATGGCAAGTTGATCCCACGGTAAAAGATAACCTGTGAACGAAAGGAGAAGAGTCAAAACGAGCAGTATAACTCCGACAACCCAATTGAATTCTCTTGTGGCTTATATGACCCGGTCAGAAAAACACGAAGCATGTGAAGCCAGACGGTAATCACCATAAGATGTGCAGCCCATCGATGCATATTGCGGAGGAACATACCGAACGGTACATCATGCTCGAGATACTTCATGTCGGCATACGCATATTCAGCCGTTGGTCGATAGTAGAACATGAGAATTACACCCGTCACCGTCAGAACGATGAACAAGAGAAACGTAATACCGCCCATCCCCCACGTGTAACGGATGTCGGTCGCATGACGCCACACGGATGTCGGATGCAGATGAAGGAACACATTGCTCACAATCTGATGCATCCGGTTCGGTTTGGTGTCTTTGTAACCGTGGCGAAATACCGACCGATATATTTGTGACCGTTTAATTTTTTCCCAAGTGCTCATAAATTGTCTTTATAAATCAGACCTTGAAGGTCTCATATTTTTTTTAGAAATGACCCCGGCTTCCCCCACTCATCTCTTTCAAACAGGAACTTCACACTCTTGTCTACGACCAACTCACCGTTTTCATTAAGCGTGATTTTTATTCGTTCAAGCGGACGTGGTGCTGGTCCCTCAAAATTAATACCACTTAGGTGAAAGCCGCTGCCGTGGCAAGGGCACTTGAATTTATTATCCGTCTCTAACCATCTGGGCGTACATCCTAAGTGTGTGCACACTGCCGATAATGCATAGAATCCTTCCTCCTCACGCACGATCCAAACTTGTTTTGATTTCAAGTACTTACTGCTGACTTCACCGAGAGCATATTCATCGGGGAAACCAGCTTTAAAGACGGGAGAAGCTTCAAAGAGAACCCGTGGAAAGAAAAAACGAATTGTGCTAAGGATTGAAATTCCA
The DNA here is from genome assembly GCA_964359615.1 of uncultured Gammaproteobacteria bacterium. Taxonomy (GTDB): domain Bacteria; phylum Patescibacteriota; class Patescibacteriia; order Magasanikbacterales; family UBA922; genus CAYHTX01. Next base: position 7,264 of record CAYHTX010000027.1, read on the forward strand.
AAAAAAATAAAAAAGGCAATCCACCCGGAAAGAGAAAGGAGATCCCGGCGAGTGATCCACAATCCTCGTGTCTTGTCAACTGCGATCTCCTTCCGAAGAGGAGTAGTATGTTGCAACTCTTCTGTGTTTGCCATAATATCTCGCAATAAAAATATAGCCTGGAACACAGGTCCATGATGATATGATAACTAATTCACTAATTATCCATCAACAAGAGGCAGATACTCCAGGCATCATTTCACTCGTCTAAAAAGAAGTCAACGTTCACACTCCCTTCTTGCTGTATAGTAATCTTTGAATTCTTTGACTTAAATTTCGGATGCCAAACAACGAGAGTATAGTCTCCGGGCGACACATCCGAAATCTTATACCTGCCCTGCTTATTCAATGATGACTTTTCCACTCATCCCGAAATGGCCGATTCCGCAAAAGTGTGAACAGCGAAAGCCATACTCACCTTTTTCTTGTGCGTAAAATTCAATGACTTTGGTCTCCCCTTCTTCAATCGTTTCATCGATTCCGAAATCTCCGAGTTTAAATCCGTGTGTACCGTTGATGCTTCTGACTTTGATCTGGACGAGCGTCCCAACTTTCAGGTGGAGTTCATCGGGTGAGAAGTGATACCGCTCGGCAGTCATTTCAATGGTTTCTTTCGGAACATTTGAACGATCAAGCTCTTTCGGAATTGCCTGGAAATTCTTTGAGGTTGAGCAACCGCTGAGAAAGAAAAGAACACAGCAAGAAGCGAGTAACGAGATGTCGATTTTCATATGCGTTTTCTCCCATTTTTTACCAGAGTTTAGAAGACGAGATTGAGATTCGTCCTGCAGCTTTTGTGAAATTGTGCTGTCCAAGAATCCGGAATTCGAGATTCACATTCACCATTTCAGCAAGGCTCCCTCAATCGCAAGGCCAGGTCCCAAGGCGAGCATAATACCCATGTTGCCAGGCTGGGGTTTCACACCATTGGAGCCCCGCAGCGTCTCCTGCAAGACAAAAAGAACGGTTGGTGACGACATGTTCCCGAAATTATTCAGCACGTATTTGCTATGGCGGACTTGTTGATCAGTTAAGCCTATTTCTCGCTGCATGCTATCGATAACCTTTCGACCCCCCGAATGAAGGATCCAGTGTGATATCTGTTCTTTCGTAACACCGTAGCTTTTCAGCATCTGATTAATCAACTTACAGGCCAAACCTCCTGCAAGATCACGAATGTCTTTCGAGAGGATAATCCGCAGTTTCCCTTGCCGCTGTTCAAATCCTACGGCGTCGATATATGACGGCTCGAGGTATGTCTCAAACCCAACAATCTTTGGAACGGTCTCTTGTTCACCCGTTGCGACGACAACGGCTGCTGCACCATCGGCACAAATAGCATTTCCCACAACTGTTTCGAGCGAGTCATCAACAAAGTAGCAGGCTGAACAGATTTCCACTGCAATGAGCAGCGCTTTCTTGTTGGGATATGCCTTCACAAAATCGTAAGCTCGCTGCAATCCTGGCATAGCGCCCGCACAACCCATCCCGAGCAAATCTGCCCGCTGGACATTGTTTCGCATTCCCAATTCTTTACCTAAGAGTGAAGAAAGCCCAGGGCAAAGATACCCCGTACACGACACGGCGATTACACAGTCGATATCTTTTACGTCGACCCCGCCGGCCGCTAAGCACTTTTCAATAGCTTCCTTCGCAATCGTCATTGCACCACGCCGGTAACGCTCGTGCAGTTCGTCGGCTGTTTCTATACCAGCGAAAGATTCTATGTCCAAGTAAAGGTGGCGATACTCAATGTCGCTATTCATAAACACTTGTTGTACACGCGGACTGCGGTAAAACTCTGAGTACTTACAAGCAAGTGCATATATCTCCTGCTGGGAATACCGATTTCGTGGATTTGAAGTAGCGATTGAGAGAATCGCCGGTCGACTACTCCGCCTTTCTATCAAACCATCCATGGAGAAACCTGTAATTGTGATAGTTGTACTACCGAAGATGAATCATGCATTATTCGTCCAAAAAGAAGTCAATTGTCACACTACCTTCTTGCTGTATGTTGATCTTTGAATTCTTTGACTTAAATTTTGGATGCCATATAACGAGAGTATAGTCTCCAGGCGGCACATCCGAAATCTTATACTTACCCTGCTTATCAACCATTGAAAAATATGGATTCTGCACAACGAGAACGAACGCCGACATCTCAGGATGGACATTACACAGCAATGAGACAACACCGGTTTTCTCGAACGTGACTTTCTTCGTAATACCGGCCGGGTATGTTCCAAGGTTAAATTTCTTTGTCTTGGATGGAGAAAAAACATTATGCCGTGTCGAATCACTGTTGGGGAAAGACACAGTTGATCCGGCAAGCACCGGTAACACATGCGGCACAAAGGTCATCCGTATCTGATCCACAACGGGGTTCTTGGTGGGCGGAGGGAATGATCTTCCCTCGGCTTTCTCGATATATATCAGGGCGTGTTCAACACCTCTCCCTCCAAGAACTTTCACCGTGCCTTTGATATCGCCAGCGTTCACTATATGGACAGATGAGAAAATTACTATGTTGATCGTGATTGCCAGTATTGTGAGTTTTGATTTCATTAGTTCAGCCCTCCTCAGAAAGCAATCATTGCGTTAATCCTGAAGAGCCTAAAAGCTCTTTTTTCACTTGGGTCCCTTTCCACACCGCCAATCGTCCGCTTCTCATCCACCCGGAATCTTCCCTCGATGCTGAACCTAATGTTCGCACGGTAGAGTATGGTGATGTTGGGATTGATTTCCCAGTACTTATCCCGATCATCATCAGCGAGTTTCGATTGAGCGCGATTCACCCGAAAAACACCGACCAGCCACGGATAAAAGATATAATCGACTTCGCCAAAATAGGCAGTGTGCTTGAGCTTCTTAAGGTTACCAAAGGGGTTTTCATCTTCACCTAAAATGACTCCACCCGTAAGTTCCATTCGACCATAACCTGCACGCAGATCGAACCCAAACCGATTGAAATTATTACTATAGGTTGCACCACCTCCACTTGGTGTCTTCAAATAGTTACCAACATAAGTGTATGCACCAACGGTCACAGCATCATCTTCCCAGTTGTCGGCTTCTTTAAGC
>CAYHTX010000028.1:0-10359 GCA_964359615.1 uncultured Gammaproteobacteria bacterium
CGTCCATGCAATACGTCTATGCCTACCGGACAGATCCGGTCACGGCCATGTGCGATATTGCGGCCGCGAAATCAGGACTCGATGAAGTCGGCAAGTCCGGACTCCTGCGTGCTTCAAATTATGAATTTTTTTGTCGGGCGCTGGCAGTCGAGAAGCCAAATTCACTCTCGGTCATGGTACAGGAAGATTTCGAGCGGGAGCTCGAGAAATATTTTGCAATCCAGGCGAAACACTACGGCGATGAACCGTCAGCGCCGTGGTATCCGATTTATGTGTTGAAAAACCTATGATTGAATTTCAGGGAAAACAGTACGAACTTCTTTTCAGCAACAACCTGGCGCCATACCTCGCGCTCCACTATGCCGATGAATTATTTTTCAAGCATTTTGAAGAAATGTCCGGCGCACGGTATCGCATCCTGTGCACCGTGAAGGACGGCTGGCAGCTGAAATACGGACGAATGGATGATCTGGAAAAGGTCCATAAGGCCATGGAAAGCAAGATACTGGCTGCGAAATGGCTGGAGAACCTTTATGCGGAATATACCGGAGGCGCAGGGGCGCTTCGTTCGTTTTTGTCAGCCAGGTCGGCGAAGTCGGACAACGATTTTGATCGAAAAAACTGTGTTCGTCTCCTTCGCGAGTCGCATGTGCTCGCGTCGCGGCTTGATGCGATGAGCAATCTTCTTTATGTCTGGGGACTGCGTCTCGGCAGCGAGTTTTATCTCGCCTTAAAAGCGTACACGAACGATCCTCAGGTCATGAGCGAAAATTTTGTTTTTTATACCCGGCCGATTGAGTCCCTTCATGGCGAGAATTTGGATGTAGCGCCGAAGCGTCTGATCACACTTCACGGCACTGATGAGCGGCGGAGCCTACTCCTCCGCATTGGCGCGTTCATCAAAGAAGATGTGCGGCGACTCCTCGACTTGCGTCAAACGCATCTTGCGCCACTGTACCGTGCGGTGGCGGCGCATGTGGATTGTGCGCCAGAAGAAGTGATGTTCCTCGATTTGCCGACGCTTGAGCAGTGTCTCGACCATCATTCCAGTCCGAACCAGCTCATCGCCGCGCGCAAGTATCTGACGGTTCTTTTTTATGAAGAGACACGTCTCTCGATCAGAGAAGGCAGCGCGGCGGAAGCATTTTTGCGAGCCGGAAATTTTCATGAAGTCAACGAATCGTATGACGCGCATGGTGTTGTCGGTCAGCCGGCGTCACTCGGGAAAGTGCGCGGTCGAGCCGTCATTGGTTTGACGAGCGAGGCGGCGGTGCGTAAGATGCGGCCGGGCGATATTTTGATCGCGCCGTATACCGCCGTCGAATATCTGCCGGCACTTCAGAAAGCGGCCGCGGTCGTGACCGACATCGGCGGTATCACGAGCCACGCCGCGACCGTGAGCCGCGAACTCGGGATTCCTTGCATCATCGGGACGAAATTCGCGACCAAAGTCTTCAACGATGGCGATATGATCGAAGTGGATGCCGGAGAGGGGAGTGTCGAGCGAGTAGGGCCTTGACAGGCCTGGCGGCGCGCGGTAGACTAATATTAATACTAAGTATTAATATTAGTCTCACGTCTATTGTATGCGAAAGACGAAACTTGTAACTGTTTCACTCCCGACCGCTCTTTTGAGCGCATCAGAACGGGCAGCCAAAAAAAAATACATGACTCGGTCGGAACTTCTTCGCACCGCACTCCGGCAGTATCTCGAGTCGCTCCAGATGGAGAAAGCGGTCCGCGTGTTTCAGGGAGAACGCACTTCTCGCACGTTAAAAACACTGAAGGGGTCGCTTGCAGATCTCATGGACTGATATGCGCATTCGTACCATTCGGTACTCATCGCACTTTGTCCGGAGTTTAAAGCGGATTGGCAGCGAGTATCGCTCGCTCGTCGAGGAGCATCAAAAAATATTTCAGGCCAATTGTTTTGATCCGAAGCTGAAGATGCACAAACTGCACGGACGCCTGGAAGGGTACTGGTCGTTTTCGCTAACGCACGCCCACCGGGTCCTTTTTGTGTTTTCGGGGAGGGATCGAGTTGATTTTATTGATGTTGGCGATCATTCTATCTATGAATAAATTAAAAGAACAATACGCCGCGCCGTGGAGCAAGATGGCCGAAGGCTGGGCCAAGCTCGGCATCGGCAATCATCCGTCGCCGCATGACGTGGCGGCATACGAACAATTTATCCTTCGGGCGACAGAGGGCGTCTCAGATCCAAGCCTACTTCTCCTCGGCGCCACTCCATCGCTCCGGGATATGGCGGCGCGGCATCCGAATTTTTCTCTCACGGTCCTCGATATTCACCCGGAGATGATCGAGGGTATGACCGCCTGCATGACAGAGAAACCAGTGCGTGAAACCTTGGTCGCGGGTGACTGGATCGAAACTTCATTCCCGCCGCATATATTTGATGCGGTCATGGGCGATCAGGTGACCTGCAATGTGGCTTATGAGAAGTGGGATCGATTTTATGCACATGTGCGGGACATTCTCAAGCCGACTGGCGCGTATATTTCACGGATTACGACGAGGTATCCGGAGACGCCGGTCTATGATCCGCATGAGTTTGTCCTGCGTTTTGCGAACACGCCGCCGACGAGAGAGTCACTCACTGAACTTTGGAATCTTTTGTGCTTTCAAACGCACCACGACAATGTTTCGCCTTCGGATCGGATGTACGCGGTGCTCGAGGCGCATCTCGATCGGCCGAATATCAAAGCATACTACGACCTGCTTCTCGATATCATCCCGCGCGGGAAGGTGTGGGACATCGGCCGGCCGTGGCCGGAAGAAAAGGCGATTATTGAAAAGTATTTTGTAATCGCTGGCGAAATACCAGATGATACGATCTTTCGTGATTCAACCAAAATATATTCTTTGCAGCCGCGATGAGCCGATGACACAAAACGCTCTTCTCGAGGATGATCGGGGCATTGCTTTTTCTGCTATACTATGAGTATATTCATTGAGATAACGCGCTATGCGATTTCGCCGGTCACTCTTTTGGGACGTTGATCCGAAAACCATTGATGAGAAGCGCCATGCCACCTATATCATCGAGCGCATCCTTGATTTTGGGAATGATGATGAGGTGCGCTGGATGTGGCAAACGTATAGTCGAAGGAAGATTCGCTCAGTGGCTGAAAAGTCTCGTGTTTTACATTGATTGCTCATCTACCGCGGTCCCGATGGAAAACAGATATCCTCAAGGAGGCGACAGTATATGGCCGCTTCGACGGAGCGAAGGTGAGTTTTATTGCCTACCCATTTTTTATTCATAAAGAGCCATACCACTGGTATGGCTGTGTCAGGATTCTCGATCCGCGAGATATCGCGGTTATGAAAATCATTGCGATCAGTCAGCGAGGCCGGAAGCGAGATTTTGTTGATTTGTACTGGTACTGTCAACATCGTGAAGCATTGTCGGATATTATGTTTCGATTAGGTAGCCAGTACCCAACCGTTGCGCACAATTTTCACCATATCATCAAGAGTCTGACGTATTTTACCGATGCCGATACGGATCCGATGCCGGAAATATTTTTCACTGTGACGTGGAATCAGGTCAAACGTTTTTTTGAGCAGGAAGTCGTGAAAATCAGCAAACACCTTCTGCGGTTGCAATAATTTGTACTCATTTCCTGCTACTTTCATTTTTTGACCTTCGGCACCTTTGCCCCCTTCTGCCGCGCTTCGGACAGTCCGATCGCGATGGCTTGCTCGCGACTTTTGACCGGCGTTCGCGCTCGACCGCTTTTTAGTTTACCGCGTTTGTACTTGTGCATGGCTTGGCGGACGGTTTCTTGGGATTTCTCGCTGTATCGTCTGGACATAAAATAAAGATAGATTCCTCTATCTCTATTATCCAAATGCTTGGCGCCCCTTGTCAAGCGCAGGGAACAATTTGTACCGTTCCTTTTTTCGCATCAACCTCAACCATATCCCCGCTTTGAAAAACTTCGGTGGCTTTACCAGTTCCGACCACACATGGCTTTCGGTATTCTCTGGCGACAATCGCCGTGTGGGAGAGTACGCCGCCCGCATCAGTCACGATCGCTGACGCTTTTTCAACAATGGGCGTCATCCAGGTGGCGACCGTGTGCGTGACGAGGATCGCGCCAGGTGGAAAAGCCCCCAATTCTTCTTTTTTTCGGACAATCTGGACTCGGCCAGTCACACGACCGCGATACACGCTTTGCCCGTGAAGTGTGGTCTCAGAACTCGTCCGGTCTTTTGTCATTGCGCCGATGAGTTCTCGTGCATGCTGGCCACTCCAGATGAATACCTTGCCTTTCACTCGACCGATCACGAATTCTTCGGCTCGGGCCTTGAGTTTAGTCTGGGAGATGTGTATGCCTCGCCACATTTTTTTTTTTATTTCCCAGCAGGCGACGTGCCCAAGCGTTTTTGGCGGAAGTTTCATTTCCCGAGCAATGCGTTCATACATCGGCCGCATGACAGAAAACCCATAGCTCATCAGTTCGCGGCGGTAAGTGCGGACCCAGACATTGGTCCTCATGACCGCAACGAGCGTCGCGAGGTGCGGGGGAAGTTGCAGTTCCTTGAGGAGAGCATCGGCCTCGCGCATACCACGGCTCCGATCGCGCTCCATCTTTTTTTCACGCTGGTTCGAATGTTGTTTGGATAATTCTTCTAGCGACGCGGTGAGATCCTTTGCGGTCGCGGGGTCATCGGTTGGTCGGTAACAGGTGAGATAGCCATATTCACGAAGGTGGCGGGCGACCGCCTGCGCCCTCTTTTGGTGATTCAGATTCCGCCATTTGGCAGCCAGCCGGAGGCGCCGGGAAAATTCTTTAGTGGTTACGTTCGTATCAAACGGAATCATGAGTTTATTGTAGCGTTCCTCGGCGTGCTTTTCTACCAAGGCTTTTGTGATGACCCGTGCGGCAACGGTTTCGAGCGTCATTGAAACAATAAAGGCATAGGGGATAAGACCGCTCAGGCGATCAAGGTAGGTGTTATACAGGCGCGCGAGGGCCGGGTTTGGTAGTGCATGAAAATCTATTTGTTTCGTCTTTGAAAGAAAGGTCTCGTATTTTTTGGCTTCACGAAGAAATGCATTGGTAAGCGTCTGGGCAAACCTCCCCAGTCGTTTTCCCTTCCCGAGTAAGATTCCTTCGGCCTCATGCAGACGTGTCTTTTCATAATACAATTTGCCGTTCCCAAGGCCGAGGTGGCTCGCGGCATCAAAATCAACTCCCATGCGGCGAAAGTACCGACGTGTTTGGCCAACCATGTACAGCGATTCGATGGCGATATCAATATCACGCTCTTTCTCTTTGACCCAGTCGATGGAAGTGATTGTTTTGAGATTCATATATTTTTTTCTAAAACTTCAGCGTATTCTTTTTACTTTACCAGTCTTCCCATCAAAGGTGATGGTGTCACCATCGCGAAATACTTGGGTCGCAAATTTCGTGCCGATGATGCACGGTTTTTTCATCTCGCGCGATACGATCGCGGCATGGCAAAGGATGCCGCCCTGGTCAGTCACGACCGCTGCGGAGCGCTCCATGGCTGGCAAATAATTTGGATCAGTCATGGAAATAATCAGAATGTCGCCGTGGCTCACCTTTTTCATGTCCTGCATGGTGGACACGACTTTGGCCGGACCGGTCACCTCGCCCGGGTAGGCGACGGTGCCTCTCAGTTCATCCGTTTTCGGCGCAATCGGGAGCGTGAGGTATTTTTTGAGCTCTTTTGCCGGTTCGCCGGTTGCCAGTTCGTTGAATTCATTTTTATATTTTATCCAGACGTAGTCACGCTGCCGCTCGAGGCTGAGTGATAAATCAAGGGTTTTCTTTTTGAGAAGCGCCTCGTGAATTTCCTCTTCTGTGTAGAAACCGAGGTGGTACACTGTTTCAGTCCCCACTCGCTTCGTGATTTCATTCAGGAGATTGAGAGCATTTGTCCAAGCGATGTGAAACGCGTCAATGCGGTACGAGCGCAGGTACCCGTAGTGCCGGATGAGGCGGGCAGTTTCGAGGATTTCGGCTTCATCACATAACATTTTTTCTATGCGGATACGTTTTTGTCGCTCCTCGGCCGCGTGGTCACAAAGCGTTTTTTTTGTGCGTTCAGGATCGCTCTTCAAAAGCTCCTCCAGGCGTTTTTCGTAGTAAGACACGCCGTGCGGATCATTGACAAAACAATACACCTGCATCCAGCGGTATATGCGAGTGTGCTGAGTGAGCAGTTTTTGAATGTCCGGGTGAAAAGCGTCTTTCCCTGATGCCTGAGCGGTACAAGCGATATCGAGGAGGGCCTCTGGCTCCTCGATGGCAAAGATTTTTTCTTCCGGCTTCGTGAGGCAAAGGAGATAGTCTTGGGCAAGGTCCGGTGAATCGTCGGTCTGCGCAATATATGTATCAAGCTCCCGGCGGATGGTTGTTTCCAAAAAGAAGTCAGTCGGATGGATACTGAAAAGGAATGGGCTGAGGAGTTTGTTCGCTTCAGTATATTCTGAAAAGAGGTCGCACAGTGTTTGGTGATCGGCTGATGCAACATTTGTGGCGCTGATGCGTTTTGATACTTGAATCACGTTGTTGGCCTGTTTGAGACAATCATTCGCTTGCTGCCACAGAAAGTTCGGATTTTTTTTCTGTGATGATTCGATATAGGCATAGGTCGCGTCCCAGTCGGCTTGAGTTTCATAGTAATTAACATCCGTCGACAAGTGGCTGTCACGGCAAAAGTCGTAGCCGTTCTTTTTGGCATACGTGGTTGACTCGCCATCAATCGCGACCATCGAATCAAACAGGATATTCCGCTCCCACCGGCCGCGTTTTCGCCAGACAATCGTGCCGAGGTCTTGGGGGTGCATATGGTCACAGTATAGCGAAGAAGTTGATGCTTGTGTAGACACAATATCTTCTGTCGATACGAGCACCGCGGAGCCTGTAGCCATTCCTCCTTTTCTCCTTCCACAGGTGCCGCGCGGGTGACGAACCCAGGTTCGTCGGTTTTTCTCCTTTTTTTCTTTCAGCGATACCACTCGACCCGGTCTCGGGCCACGGCCATCGCATGGCCGACGCCGATTTCGGACTCTATCAGCATCTGCGTGTCGAGCACGCGCGCTTCCGCGAGTTCGAGCGCGATCGCACGGTTCACGAGATCGTGACCGGCGATGACGAGCGTGTGCTCTTCGAGCCTGGGCAGGCGGAGCGGCGCGATCGCCCGCCAGACTCCGTTGATCGCCCTCCGGGCGAGCTTCTGGAGCTCCTCGCGCGCACCTTGGACCTCGAAGTACGTCGCGAGCGGCGCGTGCTTGTGTCTTCGGAACAGCTCGTCGAACATCTCGCCCTGATCACATGGATAGAGTTCGACGATTTCGAGCGTCTCCGGGTACGTCATCATCCCGAGTGTTGTGATCCCGAGCGTCTGCTTCGCTCGGGACGCCTGCGACGTGACCCTGAGAAGCGGCAGCCGACTGAGCGGCGGATCGCGTGATCTCGCCGCCGCCTCGAGCCTGCCCGCCTCTGTTAAAACGCGAGCCAGGTCGTTCTGGCCCTCCGCCGCCTTCTCCGCTCGCGCGTGGTTCAACAGATACACCACGTCGAAAGCCCCCTCAACCGCTCTCAGTGCGGCTTCGAACTTTTCCACTGCTATCCTCCTCTGATTCGGTGACGATTCCTTCACCCGAGTTGAGACGAGCTCTTCCCATGGAAAGAATCGAGAGTGAATGATTCAGAGTATATGAAATTTACAGTTTTGTCAAGGTGCGTTGATCATTTGAATTTTTCGCATGGCATGGACAATCCTGACCTCGAGACGTATACTTCATGCCATGAAACAGTTGTCTCTCCTCATTCACGGCGAAGTTCAGGGGGTGAACTTTCGCTGGTTTGTCCGCGACTGGGCAGCTCGGCTTCACCTCACCGGCTGGGTACAAAATGTGTCCGATGGAACAGTGGCCGTTCTTGCGGAAGGAGAAGAGGACGCGTTGAAACGATTCAGAGACATCTGCGCTGTCGGCCCAGAGAGGGCGCGCGTTGAGAAGGTGAAGGAGGAATGGAAGGAAATACATCATCGCGAGTCTACTGATTTTCAAATACGACGGTCTTTCATATAACATGTAACATGAAACATATATCCTGTAGCAATTTGGCAAATTTTTATGATACATGCTACATGATACAAGAGTCATGATCCCAGCATATGCTCTCTGACTACCACCGCTACCGCCTCTACGAAATTCTCCCCGGACTGTCCATCTGGCTCACCCTTCTCGGGTCGGTTGCGCTTTCATACTTCCGGCCGCTTTGGATGATTTATTTTATTCTTCTCTTCGATATTTACTGGTTGCTGCGTGTCATCAATTTTTCTTTTTATCTCCTCGTGGCCTGGCGCCGGTTTCATATCGTGAAAACGATTGATTGGCAGACGAAATTACGTGCGAACATTCCGACATGGAAGGAAAAGAAGCACCTGATTTTTTTTAAGGTTTACGATGAAGAGTGGGGAGTGGTGCGAACGGCACTCCAAAGTGTCGCTGTCTCGCTCTACGAGAAATCGGTCGGCACGATTGTTCTCGCGGGTGAGGAGCGGAAACGCGAACATTTTCACGCTATTTTTGCGCAGGCAAAAAAAGAGTTCGGACAGTATTTCGGTGACATGGTGGCAACGATTCATCCGGCGAATCTCTCGGACGAAATCCCGGGCAAAGGTTCGAATCTGCACTACGCGGAGAAAGAAATGAAAAAATATATAGACGCGCGCGGCTGGAACTATGATGACATCATCGTGACTGTTTTTGACATTGATACGGTGTGTCACCCACAATACTTCGCGTATCTCACGTATCTTTACTCGACGCACCCGCATCCCACCCGCAGTTCCTACCAGCCGGTCGCGCTCTATAATAACAATATGTGGGATTCGCCGGCGGTGCTCCGCGTCATGGCGTTCGGAACGACATTCTGGATGCTGACCTCGCTCGCTCGGCAGGATTCGCTCGTGACATTTTCATCGCATTCGATGAGCTGGCGGGCGCTCGCGGACGCCGGATTTCACGATAAACGCATCGTGAGCGAAGATTCGCGGATTTTCTATCAATGCCTCCTCGCGTATGACGGTGACTATGAGGTCACACCCATGTATATTCCGGTGTCTATGGATACCGTGCGCGACGCGAGCTGGTGGGAGAGCGTGAAGAATCTCTATCGTCAGCAACGGCGCTGGGCCTGGGGTGCGGAACACATTCCGTATCTTCTCTGGGAGTTTCGAAAAAAGGGGCGAGCATTTCCGCTCTGGAAAAAAATCAAATGGGTGTTTGTCGAGTGGGAGGGCAAGTGGTCGTGGTGCATGATAGCGATTTTGATTACCATCCTTGGGCGGCTCCCTATGTACCTCGCGCCTGAGTCAGTGAGGCAAAGCGCACTGTACTTCAATGCGCCGCACATTCTCGAGACCCTTATGAACATCGCCATGTTCGGACTCCTTCTCTCCGCCGTCCTCAGCTTTCCGCTCTTGCCCAGGCGTCCGGATTCACATCCGCCGCACCGCTATATCACGCATGTGCTGCAGTGGCTCCTCCTCCCGATATCGCTCTTTTTCCTCGGCGCTCTGCCGGCGATTGACGCAGTCACACATATGATGCGCGGCCGGTATCTCGGTTTTAATGTCTCGCAAAAAAAGCGCGTTACGCCGTAGCTATGATGTTCTTCTTTAGAAAACCGAAGCGCCGCGTCTGGCCATATGTCCTCATGTTTTTGTTTCTCTTAGTACTCGGTGGTTGCGTTGCCGCCTACCGGATAGTTCGAGAGTCAGGACTGGCCGATGTGTTCGCGAATCGTGCGTTTCAGGAACGAATTTTGGCCAGCGATTTTGTGCAAAGAAATTTCGACGAGGATGATAAGGATATTCTCAGAATCATGCCGCAGGTACTCGGCTTCGATCGGCCGCGGACCGTTCTCATTTTGTTTCAAAACAACACCGAACTCCGGCCAGCCGGCGGATTTATCGGGTACTACGCCGTCGTCCGAATGGATCGCGGGCGTGCATCCGTCCTCATCGCCGAGGGCACGGAAGATTTGGACGCGCGGACACCGCGTGACTGGCGGCCGGCGCCGCCGGTGCCAGTTGGAACCTATCTTGGCGTGGATCGGTGGTACTTTCGTGACAGTAACTGGTCGCCGGATTTCCCCATGAGTATGGAGAAAGCGCTCGAGCTGTACACAGCCGAAGGCGGGGCATATGCCGAGGATATTGATACCGTGATTGCGATCACTCCGACCGTGCTCGAGCGCGTCCTTGCCGTGACCGGGCCGATCACGCTCCAGGGTCTTACGTTTACCTCGAGCACCGCGACCGAAGTCCTCGAATACGATGTG
>CAYHTX010000029.1:0-10234 GCA_964359615.1 uncultured Gammaproteobacteria bacterium
GCTTACTGGCGTGTGGTGAATCAATAGATATTTAACCGGCAAATCATGAATCGGGGCAACGTCTGTCAAACCGGTATAATGAACAGACAAACGAACCAGCTCCGAAAATTTCTTGAGCGTAGCCAACGTTATTCCGGTAATATTCGATCCGCCGAGATTCACCCGTTTCAAGGGTAAATCTGCCGGCAAATCTGACAGCGATGGATCCTCGAGCGCCACGTCAACCAGTTGTAAAAAAGAGATTGGAAGGCCGGCCACTTTGCGCAATTCGCCTCGCTTCAACCGCCCGCCCGACAACGCCAACTTTCCAGTTACTTTGGCATCCATAATCTCGGCCTCGGTAATTTCCAGCCACTCATTTTTTTCTCCTGATTCAGCGCTCTCGGCGCGGGCAATGGGACTCACTTCATCATCAATTTCCGTTAAGACACTCGCACGATCGACTTTCTTTTCCAGAGCATTTCTTTCTTTGGCCGGCACTGACTTGTTTTGACCGCCCTTTTTCGCCGGTGCATCTCGTTCCGTCTGGCGGCGAATGAGCGCATCGGCTTGTTCAGGCGTTAAGTATCGAATCGCCATTTCACCTTTGGCAACTTCTTTTGCCTCATCGTTCACTTCCGATTGAACCTCTGGTGGCGCTGATTGCGGCGCTTCCCGAGGCGTAGACGGAAGTGCAGGGGCAATCTCCGACTTTGGTTTGCGGAGCAAAAGTTCATATTTCATGTACGCGTTTTTATCAAACGCGCGCACCGGCTGCTGATGCAGACCGGCCATCACCGGAAATATTGTTGATCGCGACGCTGGCACGGTTGAACGCGTCCCTTGTGGATCGGGCACAAATTGCTCGCGCACGAATGGCTTATTGAGATAGGCGCGGACAAAAACTGTCGGATCCACAATCACGGTGCCATCCACATCATCTGGGCGAAGCAGGACTGGCCATGGCTTCTGAAGCGCGTACCAGGCGCCCTCGATATTCACGATCGCACGCATGTGATTCGTAAAGAGCTGTATTTTTAGCACTGGTTCCTGGGATCCTTGGTGATTCTGCAAAATTTCATCAAAAACACTGATATAATATCTTACCCGCGCCTCATCATTGCCTCTGCCATGAGCCAGCAAATCAACCAAGTCGCTTTTCCTTGGGTCATACCCGCCTTCATGCGCAATGGCCACTCCCAGACGTCTCAGGGTGTTTTCGGCGGCTGACATGTCAACATTGTTCACAACTTTCTCGATTTCACCAATCGGACCGTACCATTTTTTTCGCGCCGCCATTATTTCCTTTTTGTTCAATCCTTTGGCAAAACGCTCGGCAGAAAAAATAAAATCATTGTCTTTAAGCAACCGTCTAGTGGACGGGATAACCCACTCTGTCTTTTCTCCACTATCATCAATGTGGGGCGTAAACATTTCCTCTGATACACATTTTCGAAAACCGCTTTCATCTTGAAACGCCAGTGAGAGTGCCTCAAACCACCCTTCTTCGCCCGTGTGCGGTTCTATCTCAGGCCGCGGCTCATCACTGAGCAGATTCGAAAGCACCCCGAGCAAGCCAGCCGCACCGGCAGTCACGGCCGCTCCGGTGCCGAATTTCAGAAGCGTACGCCGCCCGCGGCTCTGCTCCAGCGCTTTGCCTTCAAGCGTTGCCAGCCGTTGTCCTTCGGCATACGAAACTGGCTTATACTTCGAGATTTTTGTCGAGTTCGGCTGATCACAAAATTTTCTCGTTGGCGGGAGTGAATACTCAGGGTTGTCGTCCCTGCTTAGCGGAAACAGATACTGTATGGTGCTTTCTTTTTCACCCTTGTCACTATACGCCGTGGCATTATCTCTTCCTTCAATAAAGCTCCTTAGAAAAACTTGATCTGAAGCTAACACTGTCCCGTCTATTTCACTATCTTGGAGTGGCCGCCAAGAGGGGTGCGCCATCACCAGCCACTCATCACCTTGGAGCAGAAGCACGCGAATATGGTCGCGGAAATGCTGGAGTAACACTGGTTTTTCGCGGAGCCGCTCTGACCGTGCCCGGATCGCGAGTAAACCGAGAACCTGCGAATAGCAATTGGCTACCCGTTCTTGCAAAAGATCACTCAGGGTCCGTTGCTGGCCACCTGCCACGGCGCCTTCAAAGAAGGGTTGTGTGTCCATAATCGCTTCATGAAGCATTTCACCATCATCCTCGATACTGTCCAATTTATCTGCCAAGGCTTGTATGATCTCCAGGTTTTTCTGTCTCGTACTCTCATTGGTGTCGCCGTACAAATATTCTAATCGGCAAAAAAAGTCGGCAGGGTCTATGCTGCCAAAGCCGCTGCGCTCGACTTGAACCTCAAGCGCGCGACGATACTCCTCAATTTCTGCTTCGTGAATTTCAGCGCCCTCGCGGAATTTCATTCGGCGCTCTTGCCGCTGTTCTGCCACAGTTTTTCTTCCGAAGAACGCATTATAATCATTCCGCCGTCCGTATTCGCCTGATTTGCCAAAGACCATATGCTTAAGAAGTAATAATACTCACCATATTCTCTCCGCCCCTTTCATCACCTCTCCCCCCTTTTTTAACATAAAACTGACCCTCAATCGTAAAACCGGTTTGATCAAAAAGTTCTGTCAACTCTTGGAGCGTAAACGCATGATAATACCGCTCGACAAGCACATTCCCTTTATCATCTTTCCACGGCACCAAAAAATCATAATCGCCATCCCCTAATTTCTTAATTTCTTTATTTCTTAATTTTCTCACCGCCCATTCCGAATGCAAATTCCAATTCATCATATACCCATGCCCGCCTGGCCGCAAGACGCGCTGTATCTGTTTCAATGTAGTACTACGTTCAGTAACAGTTTTGAGGTGGTGGAAGGCGGCGATGCAGTAAACATGGTCGAAAGTGGCGCCGGCAAACGGCAGATCGGTCATGTCGCCAACGACAAATTCTTTGTCCGGAAATTTTGCTTTGGCAATTTTTATGAGCTCTTCACTCTGATCGAGCCCGACATATTCAATATTTTTTTCCGAAAATAGTTGCACCAATCGCCCGTTGCCGCAGCCAAGATCGAGCACCCGGTCTCCTGATTGAAGATGCCGTGTAAACTCCGGCAAACGCAAATCATCCCACAGATGTGTCCTGGTGGCTGAAAATTCTCTGGCAAAATCATTAAACGAATTTCCGGCTGGGCTCTTCATACTTGACGCCGCGGGTGAAATAGAGGCTCTCTGCTACTTCACTGCGACCGCGACCATATACGTCTTCCCCTGCTTCAATTTTTCGTAATTTCCAAATACTTCTTTGAAATTCCGTTTGATATATTCCTTGAGGCCCGCTATCACGACGACACAAAACTTTCCGCCGGGTCTGAGATGCGCCTTGGCGTCTTGCATAATGAGATAGAGAAGTTCATTGCCGACTTTTGCCGGCAGATTCGATACAATGGTATCAAACTGGATGTTCGGCACATGACTGAACGCATTGCTCAGATAGATCTCGCAATTTTCTATGCCATTTTTTTTGGCATTCTTTTTGGCGTATTCGACTGCGACAAAATCTTTGTCGATCATGTGGACGCGGCCATGTGGTGAGAGGGTCGCAATCGTTAGTCCAATCGGGCCATACCCACAGCCGATCTCGAGCGTCAGACCGTCGGGCTTCACATCAATATGATTGAGAAGAAGTTCCGTCCCCTCATCGATCTCTTTCGGACTGAATAGGCCCCAGGTGCTAAAAAAAGTAAAAGGCTTGCCGCGCAAGGACTTCTCAAACACGATATCCCGGCGCAGTTCGCGCACATCTTTTGGTATCATAGGTGATACCACCCTATCACAAATATGCGAAAAAAACAATTGCGGGGACAGTTGCACGGACTTGAAAAATCCGCTAAAACATGATACAGTTTCGGTTCAAGTCTATGACAGAGACGTGCGAAAAAATTCTCATGTCAATTCTCTCAAAACAGCCGGCAACCAAGGCTGATTTTGACGCGGCCCGGACAAAAATTTGCAGCGAGCTCGGTATTGTTCAGCCGCCAAATCGTGATTTGTTGGTGACATATACATCCCTGGTGAAACAAAAAAAAATTGAGCGAAGCAAACTGATCGAAGCCTTGCTCGTAAAAGCCGGAGTACGAAGCCAATCCGGCATCGCCGTTATCACTTCACTAGTGAAGCCGTACAGCTGTCCCGGCAAATGCGTTTATTGCCCGACCGAGGTGCGCATGCCGAAAAGCTATATCGCGACCGAGCCGGCTGCAGCCCGCGCGCTCAGACTCGATTTCAGCCCCTACGAGCAGATGGCCCGGCGGATCGAGATGCTCGAAGGCAACGGCCACCCGACTGATAAGATCGAATACATTATTAAAGGCGGCACCTGGAATGCCTACCCCTTAAAATATCAGTATTGGTTTATATTGGAATCGTTTCGGGCCTGTAATGAATACCGGCGGCGAACTGCGACAAGGCATCTTAAAAACACTGATCAACCCCTCCCCGGAGCCAGCCCTGAGCAAAGTCGAAGGGAGGGGAGGGAACGGGTGGGGTCCGGACTTTCGGATCAGGCACCACTTGGGTTGCTGCAACAAGCCTTGGAGAAAGAACAAAGAAAAAACGAGAAAGCCAAACACCGGATCATTGGTATCACGCTCGAAACGCGGCCGGACGCGATCTCGCCGAAAACAATCTATCACATGCGCCGACTTGGCTGTACGAGAATCGAGCTCGGTCTCCAGGCGCCGGATGATAAAATTCTTGAACTTATTGTGCGTGGTCACACCGTGCAGCAATTTCGTGACGCCATGCATCTTCTCAGGCAGGCTGGATTTAAGGTGGATCTCCATTTCATGCCAGACCTGCCGGGCACGACCCCAGCGCATGATGTCGAGATGTACCGATCGCTTTTTTCTGATCCAGGCCTCAAGCCTGACATGGTGAAAATTTATCCGAACACTGTCATCCCGTCAGCGGAACTGTACCAGTGGTACCTCGACGGCCGCTACAAGCCATACGGCGAAAAGGCCTTATTTGATGCCCTGCTCCAGATGAAACTCGCGACCCCGCGCTACTGCCGCATTTCTCGCCTCATTCGGGATATTCCGGAAAGTGAAATCGCGGCCGGAAATAAAATCACGAATTTGCGGGAGGAATTAAAAAAAGAATTGGACCGGCGCGGCGAGGTGTGCGTCTGTTTGCGCTGCCGTGAAATCGCCCGCCAGCCTGAAATGCGAAAAAGGACGAACGATGTGCCTCAGTTATTCTGTGATACGTACGAAACCGCAGGCGGAACTGAATATTTTTTGAGCCTTGAAGACCCGGACCGCCGCGCCGTATTCGGGTTTCTGCGCCTCCGCATCCCGACGGGCAACGTGGCCGGAGCGACACTCAGACTTCTCCCGGAAACGAAGAACGCCGCCTTCATTCGTGAGCTCCATGTGTATGGCCAGCTGGTCGGCATCGGCAAGCGCGATCATGAGGCCAGCCAGCACAAGGGTCATGGAAAAAAGTTAGTGGCAAAGGCAGAAGCCATCGCGGAAAAGGAAG
Source organism: uncultured Gammaproteobacteria bacterium (assembly GCA_964359615.1). Lineage (GTDB taxonomy): Bacteria > Patescibacteriota > Patescibacteriia > Magasanikbacterales > UBA922 > CAYHTX01. The sequence goes on from CAYHTX010000029.1 coordinate 5,528, forward strand.
GCTATAAAAAAATGGCCATTATCTCTGGAGTCGGGGTGCGGGACTACTACCGCAAGCTTGGCTATAGAAAAATCGGAACCTACATGTTAAAATCACTGTAGATTCTTTTCCCTCATCGCTATGCCCGCATTTGAAACCGGTACCGCTTCAGGCGCCTCTGAAGCCAGTGAGCAAAACGGCGTCTTTTGGCGCCAAATCCCCGAAACAGATTTAGCCGTCTACAATGCCGCGGAGCGAGAAAAAATCGTGCAGGTGTACACCAACCTCATGGAACGGAATGCCAGGCGAATCATGGAATACTTGGCAAGCGCGCCGAGAGACGCGACGCTCCCTGATGAGACGCCGGAAGTACAGGCATTTGGGAAACTCCTGGCTGAGACCGAGGAAGAGGCGCGCGAGGTGGCGCTGGAACACATGCGTCTTGAAAAGACTGCAGAACGGGATAGCCTGACTGGACTCTTGCGGCGGGATCCATTTGGAGTCCGGTATGAAATTGCCCGCGCCAGCCAGGGACAACCTGAATTCGGCACTGATGGCGAAATGACGGTTCTGTTCATTGACCTTGATCACTTTAAACACCTCAACGATGCGTACGGGCATGGCACCGTTGATCGGCTCCTCGCGGCGGTTGGAAAAAAATTGAATGGCAGCCTCAGTCCATCAGACGCCGCGTGCCGTTATGGCGGCGATGAAATCGTGGTACTGCTGTCACATGTGAAGATTGGAAACAGTCAGGAAGCCGTTCAAAGAATGTACAAAGCACTCGCCGGTTTGGCGATTGCTGAACGCAAGTCAGAACCGGGAACATACGACATCGTGAGCGGAGATGAAGCCGAGACTGCAGCACAGACGCATGTCGTCCGAGAACATCTCTCACTCAGCCTTGGCGTTCGAACGATCAAGCAGGATGACCGTGAACTAGCCTACCTCGATGGGGTGACCAGGCTCGCCGATGCGGCGGCATACAAAACCAAACACCGCGGCCGGGGGGGCATCACGATGATCGAGGGAAAAGACGCGGCTGGTTCATTTACCTCGAGCACATACCGTTTCGACCGCGCCAGCGGAACATTTTCCCTCGCTGGAGAGAAAGGTGAGGCGCTAGAGATCACGAGACCGACGGAAGTTCCTGATATCCAGAAAGAAATTGAAGAAAAATTGCGGCGTGTCGTTGACTGTGTCTACCTGAAATGGAACAAAACTCTGCCCGGACCAATTCGGGAGGCTATGGAAAAACTCGCTGAAGAAATTCACGGGGTATGTTATCGCTCATAAACTTATTCGTCAGACAAAAAACGCCAGAGCGCCGCGTACTGCCGCCACATTTTTGATTCCCGTCTCATAGACCGTTCCTGCGTTTTCTGGCGACAGTCCCCCGATCGCAACGGTGGGGAGAGTGACGGCATCATGAATGGCACGCGCTGTCTCGAGTCCGATCGCCTCTCGCTCCGCTTTGGTTGGTGTCGAAAAGATAGGTCCGACACCGATATAATCCGCGCCGCTTCTTTCTGCGGCCCGAGCGTCCTCGACCGAATGTGTTGACACACCGATAATTTTATTGCTGCCGATCATCGAGCGCACTTTTTTAGGGTCTCCATCTGCTTGACCAAGATGGACGCCTGCGACTGGTACACTCGCCGCGATATCGGCATAATCATTGATGATAAGGAGCGGCGGCTGACGCTCGGGATGATCCTCGCGCCGCTTCTCGAAAAAGGATGAGAGATATTTGGCTTTTCGATAAATCTCTGCCTTGGGCGAGGCCTTGTCGCGCAGCTGAATCATCCGGCTGCCATGCGCGGCCAGCCATAAAACTTCGTCAACTTCGGACGCCAGCGGATACACGATACCTTCTGTCAGGTACAGATGGAGCCAATAGTGCGGTGTTTCCATGAGGAGTCTCAGCTCGATCGCATAGACGCGATACCGCATATCCTCAATCACCCGCGACTCGGTCAGGGCATAGAGTTTGGTAAACTCTTCGAGCGCCCGGAGCGCCTGGGCGGCTCTCGCGCTGTTGGCGCGAATGATGGCCGTGAGCGATGCGCGGTCATACTCACTCGCGACAACCGCCTGCTCGCCGATATCCTCTCCGTGCCGCCCGCGGACGATTCTCCCCCACCCGAACGCGGCCTCGACCCGATCGAGTTCATGCCGGAGCGTTTTCAGCCGTTCAAAATGCTCCCGATTGCGAAGAATAAACCGGCAGATGTCCTCAATCACCCGGAGACCCTCCCGGACTCGGGCGAAATTAGCATCGATCAGGGAAAAATCTCGGTTCATAGACTGAAAAATGTAGGTTGCATCCAAAACAGGAGGATGGTATCATACGGGCGAAATTTGTAAAGAAAGAGCTATGTTGTAAGGTACACGATCACGGCTGAGTACTCACACATCTATTTTTTTGCCTATGAACTCCATGCTTGAAAAACGCGACCCAGACATTTACCACCTCATTCAAAAAGAAATTCAACGCCAGTCGGAGGGGCTTGAAATGATCCCATCAGAAAACCACACCTCAGGAGCTGTCCTTGAAGCGCTCGGTTCGCGGCTAACGGACAAATACTCCGAAGGTTACCCCGGTATGCGCTATTACGGTGGCTGTGAACATGTTGATATGGTAGAAAACCTGGCGCGCGATCGCGCCAAAGCGCTCTTCGGTGCAACCCATGCCAATGTCCAACCGCACTCCGGCTGCCCGGCCAATATCGCCGTGTATTTTGCCCTCCTGAATCCGGGAGATACACTCATGGGACTCAATCTCTACCACGGCGGACACATGACGCATGGTCTACCCGTAAACTACTCCGGCACCATGTACAAAAGTGTTCAATATACTGCTCGGAAAGACGGCTATGTTGACATTGACGGCATGCGCGCGCTCGCTAAGGAACACAAGCCAAAACTCATTGTGACTGGCGCGACGGCTTACCCGCGCATCTACCCGTGGGAAACGTTTCGAGAAATCGCCGATGAAATCGGGGCATTTCTTATGGCAGACATCAGCCACATCGCCGGACTCGTCGCCGGTGGGGTTCATCCAAATCCAGTCGGCATTGCCGATGTTGTCACCACTACGACCCATAAAACACTCCGCGGTCCGCGCGGCGCGATGATCCTGTGCAACGGCAATCCCTCAACGCCGCTTAAAAAAGTCGAGTGCACGAAGGAAAATATTCCGACCCTCATTGACCGCGCGATTATTCCCGGTATTCAAGGCGGCCCACACAACCACCAGACAGCCGCAATTGCAGTCGCGCTCAAAGAAGCCATGCAGCCGGAATTCCGGAATTACGCCGAACAAATCGTCAAAAACGCCAAAACACTGGCAGAAAAACTATTGGAAAAGGGGTACTCACTCGTGACTGGCGGCACGGACAACCACCTCCTGCTTATTGATCTCAATAATAAAGGTGTAAGTGGCAAAGATGGAGAAAAAGCCCTGGGGAAGGCTGGCATTACAGTCAATAAAAATACGGTGCCGTTCGATCCGCGCTCGCCCTTCGACCCATCAGGCATTCGCCTCGGGACGCCAGCTCTCACCACGCGCGGCATGAAAGAGCACGAAATGAATCTGATCGCTGATTTTATTGATCGGGCGATTCGGAGTGCCAGTGACGATACGGCGCTCGAGCGCATCCATGCCGAGGTTCGAGAGTTATGTACATCGTTTCCCCTGCCCCAGTAGGAAGGAAGATGACTACCACCCCAACCAATCCTGCGCATCGGTCACGTGCAAAAAAAACTTTACTTTCTGCCGATCTTTTTGCAAATGAGTAAAAATGCCGAGAATGATAGACATGGCGAGCGTATCGCCGACCACGGCGATCTTTTCTATAATCGCCGAATGTTCGATGAGTTCCCTATATACGCCAGGCAATCGAGGATCAATCGTAAAATGCTGAAGATGTCCGAGATCAATCATGACGCAGAGCGGTCGTCCGACCTGTGAGGCGATTGCCTCAAGACGGGATCTGATCCACTCGGCGTGTGCGACGCCTTCATCTCGACTTCGCGGCGCTTCCCGAATTTCCACCTGCACATTTCCATCCCCCCTATCATCAAGGAGCGTCTGCACTGGCTCATACGCGTATTCCATATCGAAGAGTTACCTCCGCATCACCCTCCTATGGAAGAGTATACAACACATTCCGAAGCTGAAACAAGGGACATCGGCCGTCGCCTCGCCGCCACCGCGCGCGGCGGCGAGATCATCCTCCTCTCCGGAGCGCTGGGCGCCGGAAAAACGACGCTGGTGAAAGGCATCGCCGAGGGTCTTGGCCTGAACGCCGATCAAATTCTCAGCCCAACGTTCACGCTCATGCATATGTATGAGACAAAAAAACCTGGCTGTGGCATCTCCACGATCGTCCACGTCGATACGTACCGACTGCAGAGTGAGCAAGAACTGATGGACGTCGGTCTCGATGAGTACCTCGGCGCGCGGCACACGCTCGCCGTCATCGAATGGCCGGAAAAAATCTCCCGCCTTCTTCATGGAAAAAGCGTGCGCCAGGTATCCCTCTCCCACATAGGTGAGGGAGAACGGCGGGTGATCGTCGCTTAACGCCGATGCCACAGCGTGAGGAGGAGCGATGAGAACCACTCTTGGCTCCGTTGCCAGAGGCTCCGCCTCGCCCACACGCCGTCCTCGAGCCGCACGGCCCGCGCCATCCATCCGGTGATGATTTTTTTTAAGTTGCGGAC
>CAYHTX010000030.1:0-3257 GCA_964359615.1 uncultured Gammaproteobacteria bacterium
TTAATCATGGGCACCGGCAGACGCCAGTCCTTAAATGGCAAGGGGTAGCTCCGCCGGAGATAGCGATACAAAGGGAGATGGGCCTCGACCGCAAACGCGCGGGCCGCGGAGAGCGATACTGCTAATGTGGCATTGGCCCCGAGACGCGATTTATTTTTCGTGCCGTCAAGTTTGATGAGGAGCTGATCGACCTCGAGCATGCTCGCGACCGTCCGACCAGCCAAGTGCCGGGCAATGTCCACGTTCACATGCTTGACGGCTTTGAGCACGCCCCGGCCGCCGTAGCGTTTACCGCCGTCGCGCAGTTCCAGATCTTCGTGAGCGCCGGTCGAGGCGCCGCTTGGTACGGCCGCAACTCCGACTGAGCCGTCCGCGAGCGTGACCGTCGCCTCGACCGTCGGGTTACCGCGCGAATCAAGAATCTCGCGGGCAGTCACGTTCACGATACTCATGGCAGGCTTTGGCATAGGAAGTCTTCGGTTAAAGGTGTCCGCAGTATACCAAAAAAAAGAAAAGACCGGCAAGCGCCGGCCTTTATCCGTATAAAAAAGTTATTCCATCTCCAGCGTCACCGCGACTGTCATAATCACATCAGAACTTCCGGCCAAAATATCCGGCGCGGCGTCAGCGCCACCGTAACCGAATTCCTTGGCTGCATACATGGGGATGAGCGATCCGCCTTCGCTTTCGTCATACGAGTACACGCGAACGAAATTAACGACAAGCTCTTTCTCGAGTTCCTCGGCTTTCACCCGGATCTTCTCGAGAGCGAGTTTCCGCGCCTCGGCACGATAGACTTCCGGATCATCGAACGTAAATGACAAACCGCTCACAGTGTTGGCGCCGACTTCGCCGGCGAGCGCGATCACCTGGCTCGCTTTGGTGAGGTCACGAATTTTGACCGTCACATTTTGGCTGACTTCATACCCACGCAGCTCGCGATCTCCGTCTTCCCGATACGTGTAGGCCGGGTAGATATTGTAATTGGTTGTTTGAATATCCTTTTCATTGATGCCGAGTTCCTTGAGGCGCGCGATGAGCGTGTTCATGACCTCGGTATTTTTCGCCTGCGCCTCAGCCACAGTCGGCTCCTCCATGATCATCCCCATGGTCGTGACCGCGATGTCCGGCGTAGCCGTGACTTTTCCCTCAGCCGCGACCCGAATGGTGCGCTCACTCCGCTCGGCGCGACCGATGTAATAAAATTTTTGGAGATTATTCCGGATGAGCGTGCCGACGAAAATAATACTGTAGGCGAGGAGAATCCCGACGAGTGTCGCGAGCACGCGGCGGCCGAAGTGGACACCGTGACCCGGATGGCACTCATGGTGATGAAGCGCGTGAAGCGGATGCGGCGGACAGACTGGCGACTGCATCGGCTCCGGAGGCATATTCTCTCCCGGACCTTTTGGGTTCTTTGGTTTGGTGACAGGCATAGAAAAAAGATAATTTCTAGTTTCTCATTTCAATTATACCATATCACGATTTGAAAAGACATTATTTCTTGGTGACCGCCTGAATCCCCGGCAACTTTTTCCCTGAAAGAAACTCAAGCATGGCACCGCCGCCGGTGGAAACAAGGTCAACATATTCTCCCATCTTTATCATGTCCATCGCCTGGAGCGTTTCTCCGCCGCCGATCGCGCCAAAGGCTTTGCCTTTCGACCGCGAAGCGACGAGTCTGGCAACCGAGAGCGTCCCGATGTGGTACGGTTTTTGTTCAAAGTACCCCATAGCGCCGTTCCAGAGGAGCGTTTTCGCTTTTTTAATATATGAGGCGTACAGGCGAATCGTGGCCGGGCCGATATCGAAAATCGCTTCACCTGGTTTACAGATTTCATGAGGTTTTTTTTGAATCTGCACGAGCCGGTGGTGTTTGCCGTCTTTGCTCCCGACGACGACATCGACCGGTAAAATCACTTTTCTTTTTCCGCCATACAGAAGCGCCTCTTTTTGAAAATCCGCGTCCACGAGCGAAGTACCAACGCCGTATTTTTTCGCCTTGAGGTAGGTATTGACGATGCCGCCGCCGACGAGCAAATGAGTAACTTTTGGCAAGAGCTGTTTCATGACCGGAATTTTCGTTTCCATCTTCGCGCCACCGATGACAGCCACATACGGCTTTTTTACGTCTTTCGTAACGCGAGTCAGTCCTTCGATTTCTTTTTCGAGCAAGAGTCCGGCATAGGCCGGCAGGTGTTTCGCAACTCCGGCGACCGATGCATCGGCGCGGTGCGCGACAGCAAAGCCATCAAGGACAAAGATGTCGCCCAGCGTCGCGAGTGCGCGAGCAAACAGCGTCGTGTCTTTTTGTTCATACGGCGAAAACCGCATGTTGTCACACATGACCACGCTTCCGGACTCGAGTTCATGAGTGAGTGCGACCAGTTCTACCCATTTCTTCTCAGACAACTTCCAGTTCCCGGTTTTTAATACCTTAATATCAAGTCCAAGCATTTCCCCGAACCGTTTAGCGACTGGCTCGAGAGAAAGCGACCGGACGACTTTACCAGCAGGACGGCCTTGGTGGGCGAGGAGAATAACTTTTGCCTGTTGTTGCAACAGGTACTGAACAGTAGGCACTGCCGCCAAGAGTCGTACGTCTTCAGTCACTTTTCCTTTTTTGACTGGCACATCGAATCCGACGCGGACAAGCACGCGTTTGCCGCTCAATTTTTTTATTTGCTTCAAGGTGCGTATGGACATACGACAATAGAATGAAGAAGGTATTATGCGCCAACGTGCTCCAGCATCTCAACCAGCCGGTTGGCATAGCCCCACTCATTATCATACCACGCGACGACTTTGAGGAGGTTACCGCCGACCACGTTCGTGAGGGCGGTGTCAACGATCGCGGAATATGGATTGCCGACGTAATCGGATGACACAAGCGGCTCATCCGAGGTGGTGAGGATATTCTTCAAATATGTTTTGGCGGCTTTCACAAACGCTTCATTCACTTCTTCTTTGGTCGTATTCTTCTTCAAAACCACCGCGAGATCAGTGAGCGACACGGTAATCGTCGGCACCCGCACCGACATGCCATCAAACTTTCCGGCAAGTGATGGAATGGTTTTCGTGACTGCAATCGCCGCGCCAGTCGTGGTCGGGACCATGTTCTGCGCCGCCGCCCGTGCCTCGCGAAGATCTTTACTTGGGCCGTCTTGAAGAACTTGCGACGCAGTATATGAGTGAACGGTGGTGAGCATCGCTTTCTCAACGCCAAATTCTTTTTCAAGAACAAACATGACTGGCGC
>CAYHTX010000030.1:3357-9936 GCA_964359615.1 uncultured Gammaproteobacteria bacterium
TGAGCATCGCTTTCTCAACGCCAAATTCTTTTTCAAGAACAAACATGACTGGCGCCGCGCAGTTCGTCGTGCATGATGCATTGCTCACGATCGCCTCGCCCTTGTACTCTTTTTCATTTACTCCCATGACGAGTGTTTTGATATTCCCCTTCCCCGGCGCTGAGATGACGACTCTTTTGGCTCCGGCTTGGAGATGGAGTCCGGCACCGGCCTCATCGGTAAACCGACCGGTGCATTAGAGCACGACATCTATGCCGAGTTTTTTCCACGGTAAAACACTCGGATCCTTTTCCTTGAACGCCTGGATGTTCTTTTTGGCCACGATGATATTTTTTTCATCATGCGCTACAGCCGGTTCAAAATCCGGATAGGCAGTGTCGTATTTAAGGAGATGTGCGAGCGTCCGGGTATCTGTGAGATCATTGATCGCAACCACTTCCAGATTCTTCTTTCCCCAGGCGACCTTAAACGCATGCCGGCCGATCCGACCGAAGCCGTTGATAGCGACACGAAGTTTTTTCATAACAAAAAAATGAGAAAAACAATTTGGCGATAGTGTAGCATGAGAGTCTCCGTATTGACAAACGAGCGAGCCTCGCGTAGCATTCGGCCCCGAAGGAGGTGCCTGTGGCACTGACGACTAAGGGGAAAACGGCCATCATCTCAACCTGGCTCCAAGCGCGTCTCACCGATGCGTTCGCTGAACGCATCGCGGGCGTGACGGTAGAACCCCTGAGCGATGCGGAAATCGTGCTGGATGAAAAGAATTTCAAATTCCAGACACAAGCGCGGATCACGAATAATCACCATCGGACCGGCGAGGTGCCGGACGCGATCGGTGAGCTCACCGGCTACTACCGCGAAGACTGGGTCGGCGGTATCGACTATCTCGAGGTAACCGGCCTCAAGCTGAGCGCCATCATGGTTACGGTCGCGCCGGTCGACGACAACTCTCTCCGGTGGCCGGCGTCGGCGCGGATCTGATCATGCCGGGCAGTCGAGGCGTAAGACACGGCGAGCCCCCTGAAGGCTCTGACGTGTCTCTCCGCCTCGGCGACTGAAAAATTTCTGACATAACAAAGACTCCCCCGACTAAATCGGAGGAGTCTTTTCTTTTGACGGATTCGGAAGACACGACGGGTGCGCAGGAGTTATTCTCCGCTCCCCAGAAAGATACTCACCACATTCGTATAGGCCGAGTTCACGAGCGGGAACATGCGATACCCGCGCACGCGATAATAATGCCACCCTGAAGGAACGTAGGTGTCTACCGTGTGATCAATATATGATGTCGTATTTGCCGTCACGGTCGCGATGTTCGTGTAGTTAACGCCATCCGCGCTTCGCTCAACGACAAAGCCAAATTCATCAGTCGAATGGTCATCCCAGCGCAACAGTGCTGAACCGTCGTTGAGATGCGGATACGAAACACGCAAGTTGGCTGGCGGGTTCGTCGCCACCGGGGCTGGCGGAGGCGTATAGGTTATATTGACCGCGAGCTGGCTCAAACGCACGCCGGAGGTCGTCGAAGTGACGACGCCAGCTTCGGCAATGATCTCTAGGGTCGAATCCTCCTGTTTCTCCCAGGAAAGTCCTGTGAGGGTTGCCGGAGCCTGAGGCGCTGGAGTCGCATTTGAAAGATTGTAGGTCGGTCCAAGATAGCCAGAGGCATTCCTCACCCCGCTCCAGGAGTACGACAGCCAAAGTACGCCGAATGGAAGCGACGAATTTATCGGGTGCATCGAAGCGCAGGGAATGGCAGTGACTCCTGTGATCGTCGAGCCGTTAGGAATAGACGAGAGATCAAAACGATAGGAATCACGCTGGCCTGGAACGGTCGCGTACACGTAGTCAGTGTTCCCATTGCAGGACGCCTCATCAACGCGCCATGCATGAACGTTGGGAAACATGAAATTATTCGGGATCCACTGCTGGTAGACACCATCGGCAGTGGGCAGGAAGATCCCACTTGCTGCGTGCGCCGCCACTGATCCGAGCGAGAGAAAAAGTATGGCAGCGAGAAACAACGTCAGACCTTTCGTCATAGGAGGAGTGAAGGATTATCGTATCAATATTGAAGTAACGTTCGTATGCGCCGAGTTGCCGCTCACATTATATGCCCGAACACGATACCAATAGGTGCCGGAGTTGCGCACACTCGTATTATATCGTGTCGCATTTGCTCCGGCAGTGCCGATTTGCCTAAATGTTACGCCATCGTCACTTCGCTCGATCTTAAATCCGGATTCATAGAGCGCATTATCGCTCCACGAGAGCTGCACCGAGCGAGGCACGATCATATTTCTCGCAGTCAATCGGCTTGGCGCCTCAGGAACTGCTGGCAGATCATAGGTGGTCGTAACAAAGATATTGCTCAATCGAATACCGAGCGTACCGCTCGCGAATACGGCGCCGATCTCAAGGGTCGCATCGTCAGTCCGGAGATATGACAATCCGGTAAACGTCGTCCGGCTTAAGAATGGCGACGGAGTTGTCCCGACAAATGATAAGTAGTACCCGCTGCCCGGGGCATCGCCGCTGTTGAATCCGTTAAAGCGGTGGAACACCTTCATCGTTGACGAAATAGTACCCGGGAGATTATTCGCAGCACACGGTGTAATCGAGATAGTGCGAATCACTGAACCGGGCGGCACGCTATCAAGACTGACCTGATACGACTCCCGATTACCGAGCGTATTCGTGTAGGTATAGGTTCCATTTCCGTCACAATAATCGTCATTAACCAAACTAAAATTCCCACTAGCCGGCACATTTTGTGACCAACCGGTATAATGCCCGTCTGCGACCGGCCGAAGGATCGGCGAAATCGCCGCATACGTCGCAAGTCCGATGACACTCGAGGCAAGCGTCAAAACAAAAACCGCGACCAGGCGTTTGGCGCTCTGACGGCCGCTTTTCGACTGCATATTACTCGTTTCCATAGCTCATTTTCAGCTTAAAAATAACGAGCAACTATAGCACATTTTCAGGTTTTTGTCAAGACCCCCCAAGCCAGGCCGAAGAAAAATGGCCTATTTTAGCTGTTCTGCCACCTCAGCCGCGAAGTCGCTAGCCTGCTTCTCGATCCCTTCCCCGAGCTCAAACCGGGCAAAGCGCCGGACCGTGATCTTCTCCCCGGTCTCGCCGGTTTTTTCCGTGAGGAGTTGTTCAATTGTCTTATCTTCATCTTTAATAAACGGCTGCTCGAGAAGGCAAATTTCACTATAGAACCGTCCCATTTTCCCCTCGACAATCTTCTCGATCATCTCCGCGGGTTTCTTTTCCGTCAAAAGCTGTTCGCGATGAACATTTTTTTCCTTTTCAACAAGCGCTCCTGGCACTTCAGAACGCGACACATATCGGGGATTCACCGCTGCAATATGGAGGGCGATATCTCCGACGAGCGCCTTAAACGCATCAGTCTTGGCGACAAAATCCGTTTCACAGTTGACTTCGACGAGCACGCCGACTTTCCCGCCGCCGTGGATGTAGCTCGCGACCACGCCCTCGGCCGCCACTTTCCCGGCCCGCTTCGCAGCCTTCGTGATCCCCTTTTTCCGGAGCCACTCGACGGCCTTCTCCGCATCGCCGCCGCACTCTTCGAGCGCTTGCTTGCAGTCCATCATCCCGGCGCCGGTTTGAGCGCGGAGTTTAGCAATATCACTTGCAGTAATTGACATATGAGAGCGCTAAAAAGAAAACTTCGTGCAATACTACTTCAAAATAAATTCCATGAGCTATATTGCTACATGCTACATGACAACCTAACTCGCATCCGCCACCAGCTCCGGCTTTTTGACCGGCTCCACTTTCTTGACCTCGGCCTTTTTGAGTTCCCCCTGTTTTTTCTCCCATTCGCTCCGGCCCTCTTTCACAGCCTCAGCGACCAGACCCACAATCATGGTAATCGCGTTGACCGCATCGTCATTCGCCGGAATCACGTATTCGACTTTATCCGGATTCGCATTGGTGTCACAAACGCCGATGACCGGAACATGCGTGCTGTTGGCCTCGGTCATCGCGGTTTTCTCTCTCTGCACGGCTGGCACAAACAGCGCGTCCGGCAGACGCTGGAGCGCGACGAGGCCGCCGAGTGTTCCATCCATCTTTTCGAGTTCTTTGCCGATCTCCAGCTGTTCTTTTTTGGTATAGCGCTCGAGTTCGCCGTTCGCCTGTTGCTCTTTAAGAGAAATGTACTTCTTCAAAAGTTTTCGAATTTCAGAAAAATTAGTGAGGAGTCCCCCGACCCAGCGCTCGACGAGATACGGCATGCCGCAGTCTATCGCAGCGGCTTTCACGATCGCTTTGGCCTGGGGTTTGGTCGTGACAAAGAGAATCAGCTTCCCGTCTGCCGCCATTTGACGGACTGTCTCGAGCACAGACTCCAGTCGGGAGCGTGTTTCTTCGAGGTTAATAATGTGCACGCCGTTTCGTTCCGTAAAAATGAACGGCTTCATTTTCGGATGCCACCGCGAGACCTGATGTCCGAAATGAACTCCAGCCTGGAGCATCTCGACGAGACTCGGAATTTTGATCTTCATACTAATATCCTTATACGTCTCCTGCCGACTGCCTGGACGTGGGTCAAGACAGAGGAAAAATGTGGCAGGATGAGAGATAAATAATGTGTTTGAGAGTATACGTGATCGGCTCGCCTCTGTCAAGCAGCCGCGTCTTTTCCCCCGTCTCTTTTCGCCTGTTGACAAAGAGAAAAACATGGTATACTATGCATCACTATCATAACGATTTTGAGCACTTCGTATGGACGATATCACCCGGCCGATGCCGTCGCCGCAATCACTCCCGCAGTCTGCAGTGACTCCTCCGCAACCGGCAAAACCATGGTACCGTGAAACGAACGGAAAAATCTTCCTTGGCTGCCTCGGCATCCTCCTTCTTGGCACCATCGTCTTTGGCAGTCTCATCGGCTACTACCTCTGGCAGATCAAATACGGAGACCGGGAAGCGATCGAGGAGTCATTTCGTCAGGAAAAATTCACCCTCGACTCGCGCGGCCAGCTCCGGACTCCGGCTGGCGTCCCGGCGACCGATCTCGCCGATCTGCTCCGACCCGGGAATCCCACGCTCGGCCGGGCCGACGCGACGGTCACCGTCTTTGCCTTCCTCGATTTCGAATGTCCGTTCTGCCAGGAATCATACCCTGCCTTCGAATACCTCCGGGCACAGTATGAACCGGTCGTGCGCATCGTCTTCAAGCATGTGCCGCTGACGTCCATCCATCCGCAGAGTTTGAAAGCTCATGAAGCGGCGGCCTGCGCGCACGAGCAAGGCGCGTTTTGGCCGTACTATGCCTGGCTCTTTGAGAAAAAAAAGCTCGACGAAACGTCGCTCGTCAGAGCCGCGACCGACACCCGGCTCAATCTCGACACCTTCACCGCGTGCCTCGCGGCAGGGAAATATCGCGCCACCATCGAAACGGATCTGCGCGACGCCGCCCGCATCGGCATCCGCGGCACTCCGACCTATATCGTGAACGGCAAAAAATTTGAAGGCGTGGTGGACGAAAAAACGTGGGATGCGATAATGATCGAGGCGCTTGGCGCCGTCGGCACGTCTGCCCCATAAACAGAGCCGCTATGTCAGCCTTCATTTCCATCAAACATGCGCGTGTCAACAACTTAAAAAATGTTTCTCTTCAGATTCCGAAAAATAAACTGACAGTCATTACTGGACTCTCCGGGTCGGGAAAATCATCGCTCGCCTTCGATACCATCTATGCGGAAGGCCAGCGGCGCTATGCCGAGAGTTTAAATGCCTACGCCCGCCAATTTATGGACGTGCAGGACAAACCGGATGTGGAAGAGATCTGCGGCTTATCCCCGACCATCGCGATCGACCAGCGCAACACGACGCAAAATCCTCGCTCGACGGTCGGCACGGTCACGGAAATTTATGATTACCTCCGCCTCCTCTTTTCGCGCATCGGAACGCAATATTGCCCGGAAACGAACCAGCCCGTGCGGCAGTATTCGCCTGGTGAAATCACGGAAATGATCCGGAGCGTCGTGCGCGATAGCGGGAGCGTTCTCCTCTTGGCACCGTTTGCGGCGACTGACCTCTCAGACCAGAAAGCGCTTCTCCGACGCCTGGAACAGTCCGGCTATGAAATGATCCGCTTAAACGGCGTCACCATGAAGCTGCCGGATCTGAAAAATTACCAATTCCACCCTGACCATGCCTATGCCCTCGAGATTATCATCGGCCGCATCCATGACGTGAAAAAACAGAACATCGCGTCGCTCGTTGACAAAGCGATTGATCTCTCCAATGGATCCATCGTAACCAGAAACGAGGAAAACGGCGAAGAACAAATGTATTCGACCTTCCCGTTCTGTCCCGCCTCGAACCGCCGCTTTGACCCCATTGAACCGCGGACATTCAGCTTCAATAGTCCCTACGGAGCCTGCCCACGCTGCACCGGACTTGGCTACACGCTCGATGTTGATCCGGAACTCATCATCCCAAATCCGCGCCTCACCCTCGCCGAAGGCGCCATCCAGCCCTGGACCCGCATCGTCGGCAACCTTAATGTCCCGCGCTCGTCGCGAAGCGAATCGA
>CAYHTX010000031.1:0-9740 GCA_964359615.1 uncultured Gammaproteobacteria bacterium
AAAAAATTCAAAGGCGGCCTCTCGGATCACAGCGACATGAGTATCAAGTATCACACCGCGACGCATCTCCTCCATATCGCGCTTCGAAAAGTGTTGGGGAGCCATGTGCAGCAAAAGGGGAGTAATATCACGCCAGAGCGGCTGCGTTTTGATTTTTCGCATCCGGCCAAAATGACGGATGAGGAAATTAAAAAAGTCGAGGGTCTGGTGAATGCCGCGATCGCGCGCGACTACCCGGTCTCGTGGCAGGAAGTTCCAGTCGAGGAGGCGTATAAACAAGGCGTCATCGGCTTTTTTCCCGAGCGCTATGATGACGTTGTCAAGGTTTACACGATCGGAGATCCAACCCAGCCGGGCAATGCCGACCCGACCGAGCCGACGTTCAGCCGGGAGATTTGCGGCGGGCCCCATGTCGAACATACTGGCGTCATCGGTCATTTCAAGATTGCTAAAGAGGAAGCATGCAGCGCAGGAGTCCGGAGAATCAAGGCCATTGCCGAGTGAAATCTCTATGGTTGTGGACACACCATTCAATAAAAAAGTGCTTGTTATTGCTCTTTTCGTTGTTGTCGGTTTTGAGATTTTTATTGAGATATTGCAAACAGTGACTTCTTACCCATTCATCGATAAACCCCTGTCATATCGGCTCGCTCGCGCTCCAATGGTGGCAGGTGGAGTATGTGTTATATATTGGGTTTGGCCGCGAAAGAAAAAAGAGTAACCTGCGACAGGAATACGGCGGGAACAATCTTGCTGTACTGTCAGATTTGTGTATACTAGCCGTAGTCGAATGATATGAGCCACTTCTCGAACGAACTCGAAGCTCTCAACTGGTACGAAGCCCAGGGACGAGTTCTTAATCCGGATTTTTTGGAAACCATTCCCTGGCAGGACGCCAAAAAGCATGAACTGAAACCCGAGTTCATCCCGGTTTTGGTGTACATGCGCGATGTGGAAAAATTTACCGAGATGTATTATCGCGAACTGAAACGGACGCCGACCGGCCGCGACCCGATCGTCCGGCGTTTCATGGAAAAGTGGAGTACCGAGGAAAATCTCCATGGCGAGCTCATCAATCGTTTTCTCATCGAAGCCGGCATCCCGGCAAATGATAAGTGGTACGATGAGGCAAAAAAAAATATTCCGATGAAGTATAAAATTTCGAGTACGTTAAACGGACTCGTCAGCAACTGTTTCGGAAAAAGCTTCACCGCGGTCCACATGACCTGGGGCGCGATCAACGAGTATACGACGCTCTCCGGCTATCGCCGGCTCTGGGAGCTCGCCAAACATCCGGTTCTCGAACACCTCCTCAAAGCGATCGCTCGGGAGGAGGCCATCCACTCATTTTTTTACTGGAGCCTGGCACGCATCTACCTCGAGCGGTCGAACGTGGCGCAGGAGCTGACGCGCTATATCGTCGAACATTTCTGGACGCCCGTGGGCCAGGGCGCGAAGCGGGCGGTGGATACGAATTACCTCATCATGACCCTCTTCCGCGGACTCGAAGGCGTGAACGCCATGGACAAGTTTGTGAATGCACGGATCGAACAGCTCCCGGGCCTTCAGGGGATAAAAAAAATTCGTGACCACGTCGCTGCCGTTGTGCTGTCGGCGCGTGAGCCTGGGGCCGCGTAGGCGGTAGGTGATACGCTGTACTCGAGATCGTTGTCGTGGTATACTTGGGGCGATATGATTCAGCGAGTCATCAGCCATGCCTGGTCACTGCGACGCGAGTTCGCAAAGTATTTCATCGTGGGTTTTTCCGGAGTGTTTCTCGATATCGCGACGCTGCTTCTTTTTGAAAAAGTATTCGGCGTTCGTCCGGTTCTCGCCGTTGTCATGAATCAGGCGATTCTCCTCACCTATAACTTCACGCTAAACAAGTACTGGTCGTTTCGGAGTCGCGCCATGCCGCACAAACAGATTGTCCGCTACTTATCGCTCGCGGGTTTTAATTACGTTTTTTCCGTCGCCGCCATGTATGTCGGGAACGAGCGCCTCGGGTTCGAGGCAGTCGCTGTGCGGGTAGCCACGATTGCGGTCATGATGAGCTGGAATTTCATTCTGTATAAATTTTGGGTCTACCGGGATTTGCCGGCCAGAGCCACAGATCGCGGTGAGTCGAGAGCGGCGTAAATGACCTGTGAATAAGTTCCGGCGTACCTCACGGGCCAGCGCGCCGGTCGAAAACACGCTATTTTAGCAAAATATTTTAATCTGAGTTCTGGCCAGCGCCCTTGACAGAGGGCTGTGCCTCGGGTATAATGTCGCCAGACTAATTGAATGCGTCCATGTCCAAACAAGATGTTGTTGAGGTGCGGGGCAGTATCATCGAGCTTCTGCCCGGCACAAAATTTCGGGTGAAACTCGAGAGTGAGCATGAAATCATGGCCCACCTCGCTGGCAAATTACGCATGAATCGGATTCGATTAAGTGTCGGCGATGAGGTCTTAGTCGAGATGACGCCATATGACCTCACGAAGGGTCGCATTACATTCCGGTATTGAAAAAGAAAAATATCAACCAGTGCGGTGGAGCTTTACGCTGTCAGACAGGTCCATGTGAAGCAACGATATCGCGGCAGTGGTTGGTATTTTTTGTTCACATATGAAAGTTAGAGCTTCGGTCAAAAAAATCTGCGCTTCCTGCATCGTGATCCGGCGACGCGGCGTGGTTCAGGTTCGATGCCAAAAAAAACCGAAACATAATCAGCGGCAGGGGACAAAGCAGAGACGAAAAGCCGGCTAATCACGATTTTATCTATCACTCTGTATGCGTGTTGCTGGGACAAACATTCCAAAGGAGAAACGGGTCGTCGTGGCTTTGGCGTACATTTACGGGATCGGGCGAGCGACGGCGGTTGCCATTTTGACCGCTGCGAAAATAGATGAAAATATCCGCGTGAAAGACCTCTCACAGGCGCAGGAAGATACGCTCCGGAATATCATCGAGAAGCAGTACAAGACAGAGGGTGATCTCCGTCGCGAAGTGTCGAGCAACATCAAGCGGCTGAAAGATATCAAAAGTTATCGCGGCATCCGCCATATGAAGCACTTACCGGTGCGCGGCCAGCGAACGAAGACGAATTCTCGCACCGTCCGCGGCAACAAACGCAACCTCGCGCCGAGCGGCAAGAAACCGTCTGCGCAGAAGACCTAAACCTCGCGTATGACAACATCGACAACTCCGGCGGCAACAGCCAAAACCGCAAAAAAGAAAAAAATACTGAAGCAGGTGCCTCACGGGCGAGCCTATATTCAGGCGACATTTAATAATACCATTGTCTCGATCACTGACCAGAACGGTGATGTGCTCGGGTGGGCCAGCTCCGGGATGGTCGGTTTTAAGGGCCCAAAAAAGGCGACGCCCTATGCCGCCGGACAGGTGGTAAAAAAAGTCGTTGACGCGATAAAAGAATACGGAGTGAGAGAGGTGAATGTGCTGGTGAAGGGCATCGGCGGCGGTCGCGAGGGCGCGATCCGCGGGCTGAATACCAACGGCATCCAAGTCTTATCAATCAAGGATGTAACCCCGATTCCTCACAACGGCTGCCGACCGCCGAAACGCCGGCGGGTATGATTAAAGAAAATAGAAAGTAGAAAATAGTAAATAGAATTCGATAAAATACCAAAACTTTCTATTTTCTATTTACTATTTTCTAGATTCTACATAATGTATGGGAAGAACTATTGGTCCAACAAATAAAATCGCCCGGCGTTTTGGCGTCAATCTCGGTCTTAAATCAAATCCGGCGAAAGTCGCGAGACGACTGAGCCAGCCGCCCGGGGTGCATGGGACGAAAAAGCGGCCGCGCACCATGTCGAGCTTTGGCAAACAGCTCATCGAAAAACAGAAAGCCAAGTTTATTTACGGGATTCGCGAGCGGCAGTTTCGCAACTATGTCGAAGAAGCGACGCGAAAAAAGGGCGATTCCGGACTCGCGCTCCAGCGCTTTCTCGAGATGCGTCTCGACAATGTCGTCTACCGGCTCGGCTTTGCGGTGACGCGCGCGCAGGCGCGGCAGTTTGTGTCACACGGAATGTTCGCGGTGAATGGAAAAAAAATTGATGTCCCGTCCCACATTGTGCGCTCGGGCGATCTGGTCGCGCTCAAGGCCAATAAAGCGAAGAAGAAAATTTTTGAGCATGCGGGCGAGACCCTCGCCAAAAAGCAGCTGCCGTCCTGGCTATCGCTCGATGCGGGGAGTCTCTCAGGGAAAGTGGTGAGTGTGCCCGAAGATGCGGATTTTGACAAAATTTTCGATGTCAAACTCATCATTGAGTACTACTCATCGCGCTAATTTTTTTCATCTATGGAACAAATCTTCCTCCCAACGGCCATAGAGTTCTTGGACACGGATCGGCCGCATGTCGGGCAGCTCATCATCTCCCCGTGCCATCAGGGCTACGGGACGACGCTCGGCAATGCGCTCCGTCGCGTGCTTTTGTCGTCGCTCCCGGGAGCGGCAGTCGAGTCCGCGAAGATCGCCGGGGTGCAGCATGAATTTGCGACCATCGCCGGAGTCGGTGAGGATGTCATCGAGCTTCTCCTCAATGTCAAGCAGATGGCCGTTCGCTCGTTTTCTGATCAACCGGTCACGCTTCATCTTTCGAAAAAAGGCAAGGGTCCGGTCACGGCGGCAGACTTTGAAAAAAATGCGGATGTCGAGGTCGTGAATGGCGGCCTGACGATCGCGACCATTACGGACGACAAAAAAGTATTTGAGATGGACGTCACGATCGGCAAGGGACGGGGGTATGTGCCGGTTTCGGAAAAGGAGACGAAGCATCTTGATCTGGGAACTATCGCGATTGATTCTCTCTTTACGCCGATTCGCGACGTCGGCTACACGGTCGAAATGACGCGTGTCGGCGATGTGACGGACTACGAAAAGCTCATCCTTACCATCGAGACGAACGGTACGGTCACGCCGCGCGAGGCGGTGAGTCAGGCGACGAAGATCCTCATGGATCATTTTGCTCTCATTCTCGACAGTACCGGCGGCGAGGCTGAGACGATCCGTACGGCCGAGTCGCCCGAGGCTACCCCTGAAGAGGCGATGGAAAGCGAAGCAGGCACCAGGGAGGAAAAAAAACCGCGGAAAAAAAAGAAAGCCGACTAACGTGAATCACGCGTATTTGTATGAGACACCGAAAGAAAAAAATTACTCTGGGCAGAGAAGCCGGACCGCGACGAGCGCTGCTGCGCAGCCTCGTCGAGAGCATGATCCTCCATGGATCGGTTACGACGACGCGCGCGCGGGCCAAAGCGATTCGCGTGCTTGTCGAACCGCTCGTCACTAAGGCTAAGACTGATGCTCTCGCTCCGCGGCGCCAGCTCAAGGCGGCTCTCTCCACTGATCAGGCGGTGAACATGCTCCTCAAAGACATCGCGCCGCGGTATAAGGATCGCGCCGGCGGATACACGCGGACGACGAAGCTCGATCGGCGCGGGACTGATTCAGCAGAGATGGTCAAGATTGAATTTGTCTAGCTATGTCTACGAACACACAACCCAAGCGAGGCACGCACACCGTGGATGCCGACGGGGTGTCAGTCGGCCGTGTTGCTGCCGCAGTGGTGCTGCTCTTGCGCGGAAAACAGAAACCCACATTCGCCCCCCACCGAGACGAGGGCGATGCAGTGACGGTCGTCAACGCTGCGAAGATGAAGTTCACCGGGCGCAAGTTCGTTCAGAAGGATTATTATCGGCACTCGATGCATCCGGGGGGGCTGAAGCGGACACCGATGCAGCGCGTGTTCGAGAAGAATCCTGGTCTTGTCGTTCGTCATGCCGTGTACGGGATGCTTCCTAAAAACCGGCAGCGCGAGGAGCTCATGAAGCGTCTCATTGTCAAAGCCTAATGTGATGTCTATGAATCAGAAGAGCACAATCACGATGGAGCGAGCCGTTGGCCGCCGAAAAACTGCAGCCGCGCGAGTTCGTATTTCCCCCGGCACAGGAACCGTGACGGTAAATAACCGCGTCTATACGGCATATTTTTCGACGAAAATCCTCCAGCAGGCGGTGGTGGCCCCGCTCGTCGTGGTTGGAAAGGACAAAGAGATGGATGTGTCGGTCAGAGTCGTCGGCGGCGGCGTCCACGGGCAAGCAGAAGCCGTGCGGCATGGCGTGGCGCGAGCGCTCGTCCGCTGGAATCCCGATCTGAGGCCGGCACTGAGGGCCGAGGGTTTTTTGACCCGTGATCCGCGCGCCAAGGAGCGTAAGAAATTCGGCCGTTACAAAGCGCGGCGCGGACACCAGTGGAGAAAACGGTAATCGAATTTTGAAAGAGCACCCCTCATTGTGGGGTGTTTTCTTTTCAGCTGGTTGCGAGAGCGAAAGGTTATTTCAAAAGTGGGAGGTTGTTTTTTCATCAAAAATTCCGTACAATACGGGCATGCTATGGCACCCTCGATCGCGAAAAATACGCTCTTCATGATGACCGCCGCCGTGGGCCAAAAGCTCATCTCGTTTGCGTATTTCATCATCGTCGCGCACAGGATCGGCGTCGAAGCGAGCGGCAAGTATACGGCCGCGCTCGCCTTTACGAGTATCTTTGTCGTCTTGGTTGACTTTGGATTTACGAATATTTTTATTCGTGAAAGCGCGAAGGAGCGTGAGCGACTGCCGGAGTATCTCGGCGTTGTCCTCGGAGTCAAGATCGTCTTTGCGGCTCTCGCGTATCTCGCCATGGCGGGAGCCGTGACTCTCCTCGGCTATGACGCCGATATCCGGCTTCTCATCGCGCTCGGCGGTGTGACCATGATTCTCGACTCCTGGCATCTGACGCTCTACGGCACACTCCGGACGCTTGGCAATCTCTCGTACGAGGCGATCGGCATGGTGGGCAGCCAGCTCGTGACTTTTATTCTGGGGACTATTTTTCTTTTTGCCGGCCGACCGCTTCCATACCTCATGCTGGCGTTTCTCATCGCGAGCGCCATGAATGTCCTTTATGCTCACCTCATTCTCTCCATTCGCTATCGCGTCTGCCCGCGGCCGCGCGTGCGCTGGCCGCTCTTAAAAACGCTCGCGAGGATGGCCGCCCCCTTTGCGCTCATCGCGATTTTTTTTCGCGTCTATTCCTACGTTGACTCGGTCATGATCTTCAAGCTCGCGGGCGCCACTGCGGCGGGCTGGTACGGCATTCCGGCAAAAATTATCAACGCTTTTTTGTTCATTCCGCTCGCGCTTGGCGCTGCGACGTATCCCCGTCTCAGTGAATCAGTCGCGAGTGATCCGCGCCGCGCCGCCCATATTTTTGAGCAGAGCATCAAATTTCTCCTCCTCGTGGTCAGCCCGCTCGCCTTCGGGATCATCATCGTATCGCCGGCCGTCATTCCACTCGTCTTCGGCGCCGGATTTGCGGGGTCAGTGCCGCCGCTGCGCATTCTCCTCCTCAGCATGATTTTTTCCTATCTCACGTATCCGATCGGTGCCTGTCTGAATGCCCTCGGCAAGCAGTTCTCCAACATGCTCATCGTCGGTATTGTCATGGTCGTGAATGTCGCGCTCAACGTCGCCGTTATCACGCGCTCCGGAGTCGTGGGCGCGGCGACAACGGCACTCGTGAGCAACATCCTCCTCGTCGCGCTCGGGTATCGACTCCTCATGCCGCTCCTGCCGATCGCCCATCGGGCTCTTGTCAAAACCGCGTTTCAGATTCTCCTCGCTGTCGGCGGGATGGCCGCGGTCGTGTATGGCGCAGAGCGAGCGTTTCACGTCTTTGCCGCCGCCGCACTCGGCGCGATTGCCTATCCGTTTTTTTTGTACTTGACGCGAGCGCTCTCTCTCAGAGAACTTCGCGATCTCATGAACCTTCTCAAATGGTAGTATGAAAAAAACGCTTATCGTGACGCTCGAGTATCCGCCGGAGATTGGTGGGATTGCGACCTATGTGCATGAGCTTGCTCTCGCCCTCGGCCCCGCAAATATCATCGTCCTCGCGCCGCTCAACCGGGCGTCGGCTGATTGGGATACTGACCTCCCGTACCGTGTGATTCGTAAACGGCTCCTCTTGCCGAGATTTTTTTGGCCACGCTGGATACTCATCCTCTGGCACGTCCTTCTCGTCGCGAAGCGGGAGCAGATTGAGGTGGTGCTCATCCATCACCTGCTGCCGGTCGGATACGCGGGTGTTGTCGTGAACCGCCTGATGCGGATTCCGTATATCGTGTTTCTCCATGGCACGGATTTTGTCTCGAGCATTCGGACGTCATGGAAAGCCAAAATGGCGAACCTCGTGACCGAGCGGGCAAAGGGCCTCGTATTTAATAGTCAGTCGCTCCATGACCGATTTGCGGGCGCGTTTCCTGCAGTCAGCCGAAAGGCGATCATCGTCTATCCCTGTCCTGCCGCCTCGTACTTCGATCGGCCGCCGGAGGAAACCCTCGAGCGTCTCCGGTCCCGCTACGCGCTCCACGGAAAAAAGGTGATGCTGTCAGTCTCGCGCCTCGGAGAAGGGAAAGGCTTTCCTCATCTCATGCGGCTCATCCCGGATCTCCTGGCGACCATACCGAAATTGGTGTGGCTCGTTGTCGGCGCCGGGCCAAAGGACGGGTATCTGCGTGAAGAGGCGAGAAAGCGTTCGCTCCACAATGTCGTGCGATTTGTCGGGCGCGTGTCACAGACGGAACTGCCGGCCTATTATTACCTCGCCGATCTATTTGTGCTCCTCACGCACCCGGATGAGACGCGCGGCTCGGAGGGTTTTGGCATGGTGTTCCTCGAAGCGAGCGCTGTCGGGCTCCCCATCGTCGCCGGTCGGAGCGGTGGCGTCGAGGAGGCGGTGAAACATCTCGAAACCGGTGTACTGGTCGACAGTTATCAATCAGAGGAAGTCGTGGCCTGCATTCGCGGGCTTTTTGCGGATGCGGCCGCTGCCCGCCGTCTCGGGGACGCAGCCCGCGCACGCGTCGCGAGCGAGTTTCAGTGGCCGCACCAGGTGGCGAAGCTTTTACCCTGGCTCGAATAATCCTGTAGCTTGAATACTATGGAACTCGTGAGTATTGTCGTTCCGGTGTATAACCATTCGCGGGCGCTCCGGCACGCGCTTGATTCGATCGTAGGGCAGTCGTATCGGCCGCTCGAAGTCATTGTGGTTGACGACGGCAGCCAGCCGGCGCTCACACTCCCCGCGTCCATGATCCCGATTATGCTCATTCTAGAGGAACACCGCGGGGCTCCGGCAGCGAGAAATCGTGGTGGTCGCGAGGCGCGCGGGGAATACGTGATCTTCTGGGATGCCGATGTCGTGGCCGAACCGCGGATGATCGAAACCATGGTTGAGGCGCTCCGGACGCACCGAGAGGTGAGTTTTGTCTACAGCAATTTTTATTTTGGCAGAAAAAAAATGCCGGCGCGAGTCTTTGATAGCGCCGCACTTCGAGAGATAAATTATATTCACTCGACCAGCCTCATCCGGTGTGATGCCGTCACGCTCTGGGACGAGACACTCGCGCGTTTTCAGGACTGGGATTATTGGCTGAGACTCGCCGAGGCGGGGAAGAACGGCTGGTGGATTCCGGAGGATCTTTTTCGCGTGCTGCCGCGTCGAGGAGGCATGAGCGCGTGGCTGCCGGCGTTTGCGTACCATACGCCATGGAAATGGCTGCCTGGCGTACGGGGACGCGTTCGCGCCTACGAACGCGCGCGAGCGATTGTTCAGAAGAAGCACGGACTTCTTGGCGCGCCATTTCTCCGCGGCAGCCATCATCCACGCTCATGCCGCAGTT
>CAYHTX010000032.1:0-884 GCA_964359615.1 uncultured Gammaproteobacteria bacterium
TCGCCGGCGGATCAGTCGTTTGAAAGAAGGCGTCAACTTCTCGGTAGGCCGTGCTCGAAATCTCCGCAATCGTTTGTTCAAGATGGGGAAATGCACCGCCTTTCGTCATGACGCAGAGAAGGTACGGGTGCCCCGGATAGTAGACGATGCCGCAGTCATGAAATTCGCGATGGGTAATCTCGCCGTCTGACCCACGGACACCGCGTTCGCCAAATTTGTGGGCAACGAAAATATCAGAAGGGACTCCGGCCACGAGTCCGTCCCGAAAATCCGTGAGGCCGAGGAGCGCGAGCGCGGCTTCGGATTTTTCTCGCGAGAGATAGGTGGCGCTGTAGAGGACCCGAAACAACGAGGCATACTCTTTCGCCGTCATATAATCTTCCGCCTGCTCGTTCGGGACGTTCAGATTCAGGTCTGCGAAAACCCCGGACAGTTCTTCCGGGTAGAAATTGAGCAGGTGAATGGTGGCGAGCTGCATGGCGTTGTTGTCTGAGAAGACGATCATGCGGCGGAGGAGTTCTTCGATCGGATAGGCGCGGCCGGGAGCGATGGGTTCGCGCGACCGTACCTCGGCAATGGCATTCAGATCAAACGAGCCGTCATAGGTGAGTTTTTTTTCGAGAATGGGCGGAGTCGTTTCCGCAATCCGATAGTAGGCGATGAGCGTGGCGACCTTCATGAGGCTCGCCGGCGAGAACCGTTCCTCGTCATCGACGCTCACCCACCGGCCGCTGTTTAAGGTTCGGAGATAGACGGAAATGCTCGCCGCTTTGCCTTCGGCAATTTTTTTTTGGGCGAGCGCCTCGAGCGCCTGTTCAATGGGCCGCAGTTCTGGAAAACTTTCCTTTTCCCCGATAATCTCGCAGGCGAGGAGCGGACTCGTG
>CAYHTX010000032.1:894-9634 GCA_964359615.1 uncultured Gammaproteobacteria bacterium
GTTCTCGTCCGTCGCGCTCTCCCTAACGATCCGGCCGCGGACTGCCGGGTCTTCCCCGAGCGTTATTCGGACGTCTTGGCGGCCAGTGGATCGGCCGATCCAAAAAGCGAGGGAAATCCCGACGAAAAAAATTCCGGCGAGGAGGAGGCGCCGGCCGAGCGGGGAATGTGCGAGGGGTGGAGTTGACGGCATAGGCTGTCCGTATTTTACCCGACCGGTCGGCGATTTTCAATATCACGGAAGGACTTCTCAGCCAGTTGACAGAAGGGGAGCAGGCGTGTATATTTCTCCTACATTTTTAGCGTCTTTCTATGCGGCGGCCAATGAAAATTTTTTTCTATCTAGTGATCGGTGTCATACTGATCGGCGGCATCGGATTCAAAGCGGTTCGAAACAAAAGAGCGCCGAGTTATGAAACGGTCGAAGTCACGCGCCAGACCCTCCGGGAAGAAGTGAGCGTGGCCGGTCAAGTGGTCTCGCTTCAGGCCGTGGATTTATCATTTGAAGTCGGGGGCCGGATTGCCGCGTCGCATGTGAAGGTCGGGGATGCGGTCGCAGCCGGACAGATCCTCGCGACGCTGGCCAATGCCGACGAAGCGGCACGCCTCCGGCAGGCAGAAGCGACGGTCGCGAGCGCCATGGCTCTCGAGGATCAATACGCGGCCGCAGTAGCGGCGGCGGAGGCAAAACTGAACGCACTCAAAGCCGGGACGCGGCCGGAAGAAATTTCGGTGGCCGAGACCGCAGTTGCGAATGCCGCGAAGGCGCTCGCTGACGCTGAAATCGCGAATCTGGAAGCCGAGAAAAAAGCCCTAAACGACCTCGCGCACCTCCACGAGAGTATTGCGGATGTTCTTCAAGACGTCTCCGTGACTGCAGAGAAAGCGGTGAATGCCGAACTCGACAATTTATTTTTGAATGATACGATCGATCCGAAGTTGAGTTTTTCCGTCTCCAATTTTGGGGTGGGAGCCACGGCTGAAGCGGCACGAAGCCGCGCCGGCGCTCTCGTCAGCACGATAGGCCGGACCGCATCGTCGCTGCCTATTGATGCGCTCCTTCGCGAGGCCGCGCTCGGCGACGTGAAAGGCCAACTTGACGAAGTCAGGAGAGCGCTCGCTGACGTGACGCCAGCTATCGACGCTTCGGTCGGACTCGCGAGCGCCTCGAGCGCGGCCTATAAGGCCAGTGTAAGTACGGCGAGAACGAATGTGACGGCCGCCATTGCCAAAATCACGGCGCACGAGCAGGCGATCGCGACAGAGAAGGTCACGAATGCGAGTGATTTGACGGCCGCGCAGACAGCCGTGAATGCAGCGAGACAACTCCTCGCGACGCGGCAGAGTGAGCTCGCTCTGAAGCAGGCGCCGGCGACCAAGGAAGATATCGAAAAAGATGAGGCCAGTGTGAAACAGGCGAAGGCCAATCTGGCGAGCCAGTCGGCGCAGGTGGCCTATGCGGTCGCGAGTCGCGATGCATCGGCCGCTGCATACGGCAAAACCGTCCTGCGCGCCCCGATCGCCGGACTGGTCACGAAACAGGACGCAAAAACTGGTGAACATGTGTCGGCCGGCACCACGCTCATCAGGGTCATGTCGCCGGACACGCCGGCAGTTGAAGCCTATGTATCTGAGGGCGATATCGGAAAAGTGAGCGCCGGCGACCCGAGTGACGTGACGCTCGATGCGTATGGTCAGGATGTGATATTCCCGGCGAGCATAGTGAGTATTGACCCGTCAGAGACAGAAATTGACGGCGTTTCGACGTATAAAGTGACGGCTCAATTTACCGAACCGGATGAGCGGATTCGCTCGGGCATGACAGCGAACCTCGATATCGCGACTGAGACGCGGGAAGACGCGCTCGCGCTCCCGGTCCGCGCCATCCGCTTTGTAGACGGTCAGGCGACGGTGGAGATTCTCGGACCGGATGCAAAAAGTACGTCCACTGCTACCGTGACGATCGGGATTCGGAGCGCCGACGGCTATGTCGAAATTGTTTCTGGATTCGAGGCTGAAGACGTGGTGGTCGTTAGCCGGGGAGAATAGACGCGGCTTTCTTCTTTTTCTTTTTTTCGCTATACTATGGGTGATGTTCTCACTCCTGTATGACGTATCTTATCGGATTCATCGCCATCGCCGTCGGTGTCTTCATGATTGTGAAAACCGAATGGCTGGTGGAAAATTTTGGCGGCAGCGCCTGGGCTGAAGCGCATCTCGGGACAGAGGGCGGCACGCGGCTGCTCTATAAACTCATCGGTCTCGCGGCGATCGCGCTCTCCGTCATGGGGATGACGGGACTCCTCGGAGAAATCCTCATCGGCACATTCGGACGGCTGTTCGGACTATCTCCGTAGAATATGTATCATAGCGGCAATCACCTCCTCGATCCTAACGTGATTCTCGCTCGAGCTCATCTCGAGGTCGGCATGCGTATCGCTGACTTCGGGTGCGGCCGGACCGGGCATATCGTATTTCCGGCGGCCGCATTTTTAAAACCGAGCGGCGTCGTTTATGCGGTCGACATCATGAAAGATGTCCTCGAGGAAGTGAGGAAACGGAGTGCACTCGAGGGACTCGCGAACATTCACACGGTCTGGGCTGATGTCGAACGAGTGGGCATGACGGCCATTCCGCCCCGGACGCTCGATATCGTATTCCTCATTAATCTTCTCATTCATTCGAAGGCGCGGGGGGACATGCTCCGCGAGGCGGCGCGTCTCCTCAAAGACAAAGGGCGTCTCGCGATCGTCGAGTGGACCGAAGCGAGACCGCCGCTTGTACTTCGGGACAGCACTCTCGTGAATTTTACGGACATCGTTGGTTGGGGCGAAGAAAGCGGATTTGTGGTCCAAGATGATTTTACGGCCGGCAAATATCACCGCGGCCTCATTTTGTATAAGCACGATTGAGGCGCTATGGGGAGGACTGCGAAGCAGGCGACAGGGGACGCCGGTGAGGAATATGCCGCACAGATTTTATTGGCGGCCGGGTATGAGGTGATCGAGCGGAATTTTCGCGTTCGCACCGGTGAGCTTGATATTATCGCCTGGCATACAAAAGTGCATTTTGGCCGCACGCTCTGTTTCATCGAAGTAAAAACCAGGCAGGCAGAGGACGGCAGCGCTGAGCGCGCGACCGGATACGAGAAACTGCGCCGGCTGTTTCGTGCAGCGCGAGAATATTGTCTCGCCCGCGGGATTGATCCGGAGCGGCAGCCGATTCAGTTTGAGCAGGTAAGCGTTAGGTTAGGACAAGACCGGCAGCCGGCCGAGTGTCGGCAGTATGTGATTCCGGTGGAGTGAATATCTCAACATCGCCTAGCGCCCCGGTCGAAAAGCCGGCGGTGGCGGGAAGCGGAGCGTCTCTGCCGGAGCCATGGCGCGCAGTAAAATATCGGTGCCGACAGTTCCGTGTTTTTCGTCAGTTTCGACGCGGATGGCCTCTGTTCGGACGGGATCATACCCGGGTTTTTCGATCACGAGCGAATACGATCCAGTTCCGACGAGGAAGGCGTAGGAGCCGCTCGCGTCGGTCAGCGCCGTGTCTATGAGCCGATGGTAGACTCCGTGGTACAGCCGGACGATGGCGCCAGGCAGTGGTTTATGCGTTTCGGCGCTCGCGACGACACCCCAGCCTTTTTCTCTTTTTGGTTTCGCGACGTACCGCTCACTGAGCGCGGCGAGCGCGATTTGCGCGATGAAAAAACCGCCGACCGACCACGATGGCGCGGTCATGAACGAGAGTCCGGTCGCGACAATTCCGACGTAGGCGCTGCCGTGCTGGACCGCGCGCACGCGTTTTTTCCAGACGATGTGCCCGCGGGTCGGCACGGCCCGTTCGAGCGGGTCGAGGGCGATGTTTTTCGCGATGAGGAAGCCGGTTTCAGTCACGGGAAAATCTTCTCCGTAGTACGGTTCGGCCGGCGTGGTGGCGTCCCGGAGGTTTTCTGCCTCAAGCGCTGACGGAAAGACGAAGCCATGTTTTTGGACGAGGAGACGGTAGGCGCCAGGCTCACAGATAAAGAGGTATCGGCCGTGCCAATCCGTCACCCGCGTTTGGACGATGCGTCCGGTCGTCGCATTCACGAGGCGGACCGTTGCGAGGTCAATCGGTTTCCTGGTGAGCGAGTCATACACCAACCCCCAGCTTTTTTTGCGGCGGATGCCGAGGAAGAGGAGCGGCTGTAAAAAGAGATACCGGAGAAGCGGGATGGCCGTCTCGAGGAGAATCGGGAAAAGAGATATGGTGGTGACGCCGACGGATACCGGCGCGACGACGCGGGTGGCGATGGTTTCGACCGCCGGTTTGTCGGCAAAGGCGTTCACGGCGTCCGCGATCTCGGTCACGACCGTTTCCGCATGCCGAAGAATGCCGACAGAGGTGGTGGCCGGAGTTGTCGTCCGAACGATTTCGACCAGACGAACCGGCACAGTCGGACGCTTGGTGACGGACGTGTTCCGCGGCGTCGTAACCGGGAGCGCTCGGGGTAGGGTGCGGGAAAGGTTGAGGAGCGCATTCGTCACTGACACTCGTTCTCTCGTGGTCGTATAGCCGTCTTTTTTCATTTCAAGCTCGTACACACCGGGCGGGACAATAAATCCGTACTCGCCGGTGGCGTGTGTGATTTGCGGGTTGCTCTGTCCGTAGACCTCTGACGGCCAACGCCCTCCGTCCCCGGTGAAGAGTGTCACTGTGACGCCCTCGAGCGGTGCGTTCGTAGTGCTGTCTTTGACAACGCCAAACGGCTCGCTCTCAATCTTGAAGGGGAAGCGCTGTGTTTCTCCGCTCCGGTAGGTGACCGCGATCTCGCCAGTGATCGAGTCTTCGTCATGAACCTGAAGCACGGCGCGGTGAACGCCCGCGTCGCTCTCCGGCGTAAACGGCAGACTGGTGTCCCCGATATTCACTCGCGCCTCTTCGAGATCGGTGGCTGAGGCACGTGCGTTTCGGATGATGAGATGGACCGTATCCCCAGCGAATGTCGCGACAGCCTCGCTGCTGAGGTCGCCGGCGCGGATGCGTCCTTGTCCGATCCAGACACCTACATCAGTCGCCGAGAGCCGCTCGCCGATAACAGTCGGCGCTCCGGCCGTCGGCTGTGCGGCCGCTGGCGTGTTTGGCGTCGGAGGATTTGGCATCGGTTCCGGTGGCGGGACAGCGTTGTTGTTATCATCCGTTGCCGGTGATGCTCCTGGCGGCTCACTCGTCGGCGGCTCGGAACCTTCGGAAGCGGGTAATGTCGGGAGTTCGGCCTGAGGGGGTGATTCATCGCTCGGCGCCGCTGCCACAGCTGTGACCAACCGGATACTGTCTTCGAGATCGAGGTAGGTGCCGCCGCTCGAAC
Organism: uncultured Gammaproteobacteria bacterium; assembly: GCA_964359615.1. Classification (GTDB taxonomy): domain Bacteria; phylum Patescibacteriota; class Patescibacteriia; order Magasanikbacterales; family UBA922; genus CAYHTX01. Next base: position 6,241 of record CAYHTX010000032.1, read on the forward strand.
GAAAACGCGCGGTGACGGTTTTTTCGCCAGCGCCGTCGGTCAGGGTCCATGGGTAGGTGGCCGCGTATGGCACAAAGAAACTCTCGGCAAAATCCGGCGTATTCGAAAATGCCATATCTGTGGCAGCGCTCACATTCATATATAGTGTTGCGGCGCGACTGTCGGTTTCGGCTGCGCCATCATTGATCGTAAAGGCTGCGACCGTTTCCGGGGGAGTGTCGTCTGGGGCAGTCTCGCCCGCGCCTCCGCCAGTGTTACCTGATCCGTCTCCCGCTCCAGGCGTTGGTGGTGGCGGCGGAGGTGGCGGACTCGGACTCCCGCTTGACCAGGGAAGGGTATTCTCAGGACTGGCCATGAGGACGAAGTCCGTTTCTCTCAGTTCAGTATTTCTCGCTTTGATCTCGAAACGATAGGCGTGGGCCGGCGTCAAGTTCCGGAAGGTGTATGAGGTCGAGGTTACCCAGCCAGAGGAGAGTCCGGCATTCTCACTATCCTCGATATTGTAGCCGATGTTTGCCGGATTGCCGTTCGCACTCCAGGTGAGGGCCATGGTTGAAGAGGTCACGTCAACAGCGATGAGATTTGTCGGGAGATTCGCCGATGAATAAAACGTGAGTTCGCTGCTAGCTCGGCTCACGTTGTTGTAGGCGTCATAGACCCAGATATTCATGACATAGGGGACTGAAGGGTCGCTCATCCCGCCGACGATCGTGGTCGTTGCGCCGCCATAGGTGATGGAGCCGAGCGCGCTATGTGTGCTCGAGGCGATCGCAGTGTCGGTGGTCGTGACGCCAGCAGAGCCGAGTTTGTAAAACATCTTGTACTCGCGGAAGTTCACCTCCGTGGTCGCCCCGCCAAACGCAACGGTCGCGCTCCCTGGTGCCACACTCGAGATGGTGAGGTTTCCCGGCGGCGTCGGATAGGTGAGATCAATCATGCCGAGGAATCCGCCGTTATTGCCGCCGTCCACCACATTCTGTCCTGAGACATCAATGGTGCTCCCGCGATTGCGGATGTCACGCAGCTCCACGTTCGAAATAGTTCGGGGTCCCTGCGGATCAATATTTGCCTGCGTCCCCGGCGTCGAACCGTAGATGTAGAAATGGCCAGTCGAGGTCCCGGTCACGGTAAGCGCGCCAGCAATCGTGGTCGTGGCGTTTGACGGAACATGCAGCGTAGTCGTCGCGGTCGTGGTGACGGTTTTCGTCAGATTATAAAATGTCGGATTGCCCGCGAGAGCCTGCGTATTCCCGTCGAGAATCACGGTTCCGTTGTTGTGGTTCAGCGTCCCCGATATGGTCGTGGTCGCGGCGGAGATGTAGGTCGTTGTCGAGGGCAGGGAAAACGTCGCGCCAGCGCCGACGCTAATGGTTTCCGTTAGTTGTCCGCTGTCTTGCTCGAAGACGACTTGGCTTGAACTCGCGAAACTGGCTGAACTCCCGCTTCCGGAGACGGTCATGGCGGTGCCGATCTGGATCGAGCCGGTTCCGAGAGTAATAGTGCCGCCGTTTGTCACGATCAGTTGACTTTCTATATACAGACGGCCGGAGGAGGTGATCGTGAATGTGCTGGCGGCACCGTACACGGTGAGGAATCTCGGGTTATTCAGATGTCCGCTATTTATGTTGAATGTCCCGTTCAGCAGTCTCAAACCAAAAATCGTCGTCGTGCCAGTGCCATTCATGTTGACGACCGTACCCGGAGCGTCGATATCGAGGCGCGACAAGGAACCGTTGGCCGCGAGCTCGATCGTCCGCGCCGCACCAGTCACGCGGATGATAGAGGTGCCACCGCCGCCCCAGGTCGTCTCGTGGATGACTGGCCCTTGCGCTTCGATGATGATGCGCTCGTTTGGATTTGGTTTAGTGAGCTGTCCGTTCACGAGACGAAGAGTGCCGGTTACATAGACGACGCCGTCACCATTTTCCTCATACCCCATGCCGATCGAGGACGTGGTTTTGTTGATGGTGAGATTGGCAAGCGTCAGGTCGGTATTGATGTTAATGATCGTCGGATCAACGCCGCCGTCCCATTCTATGGTGCCGTTGTTGTGTTCAAACGTGCCGCCGGTCGGGAGGAAATGCGACGCGATGCTGGTGGTCGCGCTGGTGGCGCGAAACGTTCCGGCGCGCAGAGTAAATTCGCCGTTAATATCAATCGTCGTTGTGCCGCCGAGGAATATGCCGGCCGTGCTCGTGCCCATGATAAAATCGCCGTTCACGGTGAGCGATCGGTTTTGGGTGATACTGCCGGTGTAGCCGCTGAGTATTTGCACGCCAGTGACCGTGCCGTGAAATCCGCCATCAATGACAGAACTCGTGACGCTCGTGCCGTCAAAGATGACAATGTCTGTGGACGATGGCGCTGTGTCCGTCGTCCAGTTCGCGGCCGTGCTCCAGTTGGTGTCAGACCCGCCGCCATCCCAGGTGACGGTCGCGGCCTGTGAGAAGTGCGCGGTAATCAGGCCATAGGCGAGGACACCGCTATACAGGAGTCCGAGCGCGAAGACGGACGCGACCGTCCCGAGCGTCACGCGACGGCGCACGCGGTAGAGGCAGTAGGCAAAGCCCTCTTGGTTGAAGAGCGCGAAGTGGTCTTTCCTAGTACGTCTCAGGTAGAGCGGCAGGGAGAGAATGGAAAGAAAAATTTCAAAGACAATAAAGAGCGTCCCATGACGGATCGTCTGTGCCGGGTGACGGCTTTCAGCAAGTTGTTTTTTTACCAAATGGATGAATCGCGAAACGCTGGTCACGAGATTCAACCAGCGGGTCTCGAAGCTCATATGAGAAGGCCGAAAACAGGGTGGAAGCACCTTATTTCTCCTCGTATTGTTCGTACAGTATACCATATGGCTTTTTTCGGGTAAACCTTGACCCTAGAGAAAAAGCTCCTGAGTATAGCATATTGACAGCGATTTGTCCATATGCTATACTATGGATTATAAACGTAGCTGTATGACAGACTACGTTTTATATTTTTTACCTTATTTTAGCCAATATGTCGGAAATTACGAAAAGCATTCAGATTATTTGCAATGAGAAAGGGTTGTCCTACGAGACGGTCATGGAGGCGGTGGAGATGGCGCTCGCGGCCGCCTACCGGAAGGATTTTGGCAATCGCCAGCAGAATATTAAGGTCAAATTTGATCCGGAAACCGGGGACATGGCAGCCTGGGACGTGAAGACGGTGGTCGGCGATATTGAACCCGAAGCGCTGGAAAAAGCCCAGGAAGAACTCGCGCGGCGCCGTGAAGAGGCGCGCAAGGAAAGTCGCGAACTCTCGGAAGAAGAAACCGCAGACCTCGTCCACTTTAATCCGAAGACCGAAATGATGCTGACGGCCGCGCACGCCGTCAAACCGGATGCGGCTGCTGGCGACGTCCTCGAAATTCCGC
>CAYHTX010000033.1:0-8980 GCA_964359615.1 uncultured Gammaproteobacteria bacterium
ATCGGATCCGCCGCTAACGTAACAGTGGAAGATGCCGATGGAAACAGCTTCAGTGCTACCTCAGGCGGAAGCACAACCGGAACGGTGAATATACCCGGAACCTGTACCAGTTCAACAGACTGTTCAGTTGCTCCCGGTGCTTATGTAACGACCTCTGCCGGAGGTTCTCTAACGGTTGCCGTTTCCTCCAGCACCGCTCGTGAAAACATTGCGGTTGCCGGTACTTCCGATCTTGAAATGAGCACCTTTGAATTCACTTCAACCCTCGAAGCCTTCACCGTTACACAATTGTCTATAAACAATAGACAAAGTGCGGCTACAACGGCTGCTCTGGGCGACTACGACAATAACGTAAGCAGTCTCACAATTTCTTACGAAGATGTGGATGGGAATACGCTTACAGAGCCGGGTTACCTCGTAAGTGGTATCGCTACCTTCTCAGGTTTGGACTTCTATGTCCCTGCAGATTCCAGCTCTACCATCACGGTTTACGCCACATTGAACTCAATCTCTTCAAGTGGTACTTCCTCTACACCTGCAGAGTTTGTGGACTTGTCAATTGCTTACAACAACTTTAAAGCGGTGGCCTCCGGAAGTGGTGAGACTTATCAAGCGGATAAGCTCGACGAAAATGTCGCTGCAGCTTCCGATCTTGATATTGGTACCATTGCTTGGACGGACCCGACCACTTTGGATGTTAACCTTGCAGTGACTACTCTCGGTGCTTTGGGATCTTCCCAAACCTTGAAGTTAGACAACGCTTCTGCAGCTACGCCTCCAAATCTTGTTGTTGGAACCCTCCTCTGTGTGTCTACCGGTACTACCTGTACGGTGACCACGGATTCAATCCTCGTCGTTACCTCTTGGACTGAAGGTACCGCCTTCACGGACGCAGTGGATGGGGATACGGTTGTAGCTATGGTGGTAAATGATGTTGATACCGCCTTTGCAAATAACGATGACGTTCTTTACTCACTTCCCGGAACCGGATTCCACTCAGGAACTAACCAGATGGTGATTTACGAAAGCTTGCCTACCTTGGCTGTTGCTTCCACTTCACCTTCCGGATCACGTTCTGTTAGCAGCTCCGATGATGCCTTTGTCTTCACGGTAAGCGCTAACGCTAAAGAAAAACTCCAAGTCCGTCCCGCTATTGACCTTGCCACTTGCGTAGCCCCTTCTGCCGGTAGCTTTGCAGCTACTCTTAGTGCTGTTCAAACAGGCACGGGCCTTCAAGTGGATGGCACAGGATGTAGTTTGACCAATATCACCGATGTCACGGACGCAAACTCCATTTTGTTTGCCGCCAGTGCATCCAATGTGATTGACGACTACAACTTCGCTTCCTTCTGGTTCCGTTATAGCGATGATGCAACAGAGAACGTTTCTTTTGTTCCTGCTGACATTACTTTCGCTACCCAAGACGCTGCGGACGGTACAGAGGACAACACTACGGTAGTGGCTGCTTCTAACGTCCCGGGTGCTCCTGCGGGTTTTGCAGAAGACACTTGGTACTACGTTAAAGATGTAGCCATCCCCGTTGGAACAGATGGAGCAGATACTCACGTTGCTATTGCGCTCTCCACTTCAGGTCTGGATACTGCGGATGTGGATGATCTCTATATCGATCAAGTTCGTCTTTACAACGAAAAGATCGAACTCGATATCGCTTCCGACGGTGACCTCGATCGTACCTTCAACAATGGAACGACGAACAACGTTGTCTCTGCAACCTTGAAAGATGGTAGTACCACGGTTGCTACAGGTTACGTTGACATTGTTCCAATCAACGCGGAAGCGGCTGGCGCTGCCGGTATTGGTACGGAAGATGCTTTTGACGGTGCTTCCGGTGTAATCACCTTCATCCCCACGAGCACGCAAGGTACCATTGAAATTGCAAAAGGAACGACCAAGACCTACACCGTTAACTTTAATTCCACTAACCTCTTGGGCGATGACGCCGGAGTGGATGATCCCGTTACCTTCACAATGGATTATGGATCTTCCGCGAGTGGAACGGTAACGAACGGAGACTTCTTCTGGTATGAAACCAACACCTTGGCAAATGGAAACGCTGTAACGGGCTCTGGTACCGCAGGTACCGCCGGAGTTTCCATTCGTTGGCAAGGTAACGTATCAGGAACTTCTCTTACGGGTAACACCGTTAAGTACTAAACTTCAAAGTTTAGCTTAAGTTAAGCACATGGTGGCGAAACCATGAGCTAGCGGAAAAGCCCCCACGAAAGTGGGGGCTTTTCTTGTCCCCAATTTCTGCTACACTAAGCAAGCAAGCGTGAGCAAAGCGAATGCTTGCAATCAATAATAAATTCTTATGTCTAAATTTTTCTCTTCCCTGCTTCTCATCTCTTTAATACTCACCGCCTGCACCAGCAAATGGGACCACTCTGACCCGGAAATGCCCGCCGAACTGCGCGAACTGAACGAAACCATTTTGAACGAGCAACTCGGCTTCCTTGATGAAGACCCTGAAAATCTCGATGCTCTTTTTGAAGTGGCTTTCCGTTACCAACAACTCGGCGATTGGGGGAAAGCGGTGAAATATTACGAAAAAGTTCTTGAGCTAGTGGATACCGATTTTGCAACGCTCAACAATCTCGCTTACATCTACGAAGAAATGGAGGACTACGAAACTTCAGCGGAGTACATTAAGCTACTCTACGAGGCAAACCAAAGTAACATTGAAGTGATTAAAGACGCCGTCCGCATTCTATTGAAGAGCGGAGACACGCTAAACGCCCGGCACGCGCTGGACAATTTTGCAGCCAAAATGCTCAGTGGTGAGACTCCGGATCCTCTTACTCAAGCATTGGTGGACGAACTTTCCGAAGATATTTCCACCTGGGAATCAGAAAACGAATAACCGGCACCTTGCGATGCCTGAAAGTATGGCGCGAGTTTCGCCGTGCAAAAAGTGACCACACCCTCACCTAGCGATTTGTCACGTCGAAGTGGCCGTTTTAACCTGTTAAAGTGGTGGTTTTGTGATAGGATTGAGAGACCCTTAACACCCTCCACTATGACCGACGATGAACTGTACAACAAGGCGAAATTTTATGGCCGAAACGCTCTCTATTGGCGACAGAGATTTATAGGACTACTTCCGGAAGTGGATCGACGTCAGCTGTTTGAGCGCAAAGGATTTGATTCGATTTTCGAGTTTGCCTATAAGCTGGCCGGACTGAGCGAGCAGCAGGTAAGAACAGCCTTGAATCTGGACCAGCGTTTTTCGGGCTTGCCTACTTTGAAGGCACTTTTGGTGGAAGGGAAAGTCAGTGTTAGTAAGTTGGTGCGAGTTGCCTCTATAGCTACTGTGGAGAATGAGAGAAAGTTGGCAGAGGCGCTGCAAATTCTACCCAAGAGAGCCTTGGAAACGTGGGTACGAGATGAGAAAAGTCTAAACATAAATGGCTCTGCGAAGCCATTATTCGGAGCGAAATCTTTGCCCGGGCACGAGCTACACGCACGTCAGTGCGAATTAAAAATAAGCGAAGAAGTAACTGGAAAACTGCTCGACCTACAAAACAAGGGGCTGGATATGAATGAACTTCTTCTGGAATTTCTCAATAAACGAGAAGAAGAGATTGCCCAAGAGAAAGAGGCGATCTGTGAAAACCTACAGACGGCCAAATCGGGCTATGTTCCTGCTCGCACGAAGAAGGTGGTACAAAAAGAGAATGGAACGAAGTGTTCAATAGTAACCTGCAAAAAACCGTCTGAAGAACTTCATCATACTCAAACCTTTGCGCTCAGTCGCCGGCATGATCCCAACTACCTTGCTCCTCTCTGCAAGGAACACCACGTCATTGCTCATTCAATCAACCTGAAGGTGCGTGAAAAAAGGCTGGCGGTGAGAAGATGAACCCATCTTCCAAGAATCGCATCCTCCTTGCCGGCATACCCACGTTCAAACGATCCAATGCTCCGCGGTGGCTCTGCACGTATACATTGACAAATAATGCTATATTTGTTAACCTAGAGTTGATGTACATAAAAAGACACCTCGAAGATAAATTACGGGAACGTTTATTCAAAGGTAAAGTTTTAATCGTATACGGACCTCGTCAAGCAGGAAAAACAACACTCATTAAAGAGTTGGTGAAGGGTTTTGGCGATTCAGTGCGTTATATTGACTGCGAATTGCTCTCCAATAATGAGCTTCTAAGTCGTCGAGATACTTCGGAGATTTTCTCCCTGGTCAAGGGCTACAAAATAGTGGTGTTTGATGAGGCTCAAACGGTCAGAGGGATTGGATCCGTTTTAAAAAGCCTCTTCGATCATCATCCGGAAGTGCAATATATCGCCACAGGTTCTTCGTCATTTGATCTCGCCAACGAAGTTTCTGAACCCCTGACGGGCCGATCTATAGAATATACACTCTATCACTTCGGGCTAACTGAACTGGTATCCACCGCCTTTGATGCAGAGAATAAAATAAGGGATTTCCTGCGATTTGGAGCTTATCCGGGTATTCAAAATGAAACGGAAGAAGAGAAAATCGTGCAGCTTAATACGCTTGTCTCACAATATCTGTATAAAAATGTTTTCGCGATTGAAGGGTTTCGAAAACCCGATTTGGTCATTTCACTATTAAAGTTGTTGGCCTTCCGGATTGGCAATGAAGTGTCGTACCGTGAACTGTCTTCTACGCTGGGTACAAGTATAGCTACGATACAAAAATACATAGGACTCCTGGAAAAAAACTACGTGATTTTGCGCATTGGATCCTACTCCGGGAATCAACGTAATGAAGTCGTGAAATCAAAAAAAATATATTTCATTGATTTGGGTTTACGCAATGCCCTTATCGATAACTTCTCTCCCATACAAGTCACTTCACGCCAAGACATTGGAGCCTTGTTTGAAAACTACATGATCGTAGAACGCCTCAAACACATTGCCAACAAAGGAGGGGTGGGCTTGGGACAATTTTTCTGGAGATCAGTCTCTCAAAAAGAGATCGATTACGTTGAACAATACAAGGGCGCCACATCCGGATTCGAGTTCAAGTGGAATCCACAGAAAAAAGCGAAAACACCCGACCTGTTTAAAAAAATGTACCCAAACATAAAGGTGGATATCATTTCTCCCGCGCAGGCCTTCGATTTCGTCTCCAGGTAGTTTAATCTGTTATCTCAAATAAAAAATAGTTTGCACTCCATCCGGCACTTTGGCATAATAGTGCACAGTCATTTAATTTTTACCTCCACACCGTATGCAGACAATTCTTAATCGTAATCCTTTGAAATTCCTCCTTCAAGGTTTCTTGGTCTTAGCGCTTTTTTTCGCTTTCGGAATAAGCGCCGCTTCAGCCATCGCGCCAGCGGGAACGATGACCATGACGAGTCAAAGTATAGCCACAGGAGCTGCTGTTGCGCTTAACAGTAATGTAGTGGCCTCCGGAGCCACTTCAGATATACTGGCCGCCAGCGATTTCTTAATTACAATTCCGGCCGCCATCAACGCCCGCTTTGACTCGACGGACACCACGGTTACGATCGCTCAATCTTCCACAGGAGTTACGAGTACAACGGTAAGTTACCCCGTCAACACAAAAACGATGAAATTCGACGTAACGACCAACTTCGCAAATTCAGAAACGGTCACTATAGGAGGCATTTCAATTTTAGGAGATGCCGTCTCAGCATCGGCAGCTTTAGTATTTGCAGTCGATAACACCACGGAAGGTTCAGCGACTTTTTCAAGTACCTCTGCCGCCGCCTTAGCGGTCACAGCAACGGATGCAGGGGGAACACTTGTTTTAGATGCCACTAACGCAGTCGTAGGAGGAACGGGAAACGCAACACTCAACTTCACATTGTCCGTAGTACTGGCCGCTAGCGATACCGTTACTTTCACGGCACCCGCAAATCTGGACGTCAGTGGACTTGCCTCTGCGGTAACAGGGACTTTGGAGAGCACGGACAGTGTAACCTGTGCGGCGGCGGGGCAAGTGGTGACGTGTACCACAAGCGCCGCATCGGCGGCGGCGGGGGCCCGTACTATAATAATGACCGGGATTACAGGGAAGTCGGTGGGCACGACCGATATCGCAGACCTTGCAATTAATGACTTTTCCGCAACGCCAAGCTTGGCAGACATCAACTCAGACACCACGGTAGCCATGACGGATACCACGGTTGGAACACTCACCTCCACGAGCCTTACGCCTGCGAGCACGGCGAATTCAAGCTTGTCGAGTTACACGGTTGCCTTCACCATTGTAGGGACTTCTTTGGCCTCCTCGGGAAAAATTGTTATCGTCTTCCCAAGCGGCTATGACCTCACGGGTACGGCAGGAAACGCCTCCGGACTTTCCGGTCTGGATGGGACCTGGCCCGTTGTCGCAGTTAATCAGACTATCACTTTAACTCAGTCGAGCGGTACAACCATAGCGGCCGGAGCGAAAAGCCTTACGATTGCGAATGTGCGTAATCCCTCCGCTACGGGGTCAACAGGCACCTTCACCCTCACCACAACCACTAATGGGGATGCCAATGTTCAAACGGCCACACCGGCGGCAGTGAGCATTTCCGCGGGTTCGACAACCTCAACAACCCTTGGAGACATAGAAGGGATTGAAGTCACAGACAACGCCGATGGCGGTGTGCTGATTACTTGGACCGATCCTTCGGACGACACTTCTTCTGTTCAGATTTTAAAGGGTACGGATCCATTGCCTGTGAGCGGAACGGCTATAGCAAGCGTAACGGTAACCGATGAATCCTACGTGGACGAAGACGTGGAAATTGGAGACGTGGTCACCTACATGCTTCGTGGCACGGATGGCAGCGATACCGGAGACCTGAGCGCCGAATACGAGTTTACGGTAGGTTCAACTCTCACTGAGGAAGAGGAGGAAGAAGAAGCAACTGAAGAGGAAGAGACAACCGAGGAGGAAGAAACTACTGAAGAAGAGGAATCGACCGAGGAAGAAGAAACCAGCGGAGACGATGACGATGATGATGATTCAGATGAAGAAGAAGCGTCAGACGAAGAAGAGGCGGTAGAAATCACAGATACCGCAGATCACTGGGCAGCGGATGAAATAGACACTATGGTGGATTACGGGATAGTGGAAGGAAACCCGGATGGAACTTTCCTTCCCGATGGAAACCTGAACCGTGCGGAGGCAGCCGCTCTTCTCTGGAGAGTACTGGGACTTGGAGATCCTGAAGACCAATCGAGCGATCCTTTCGATGATGTGGACATGGGAGAATGGTACGCCGCCTACATTGGAGAACTCTCAGACCTCGATTTGATTTCCGGCAACCCCGATGGCACTTATGAACCTGCTGAAAACATCAACCGCGCGGAGTTCTTGAAACTGGCCATGAATGTGTATTTGTACCTCAATCCGGATATGGAAGGCGAATACAATGTTTTGGCGGATGGAGAAGCCACCGACTATTTCGCAGACCTGGATACGGACGAATGGTACGCGGGAGTGGTAACCGCCGCTACCGACTGGAAGTTCATTTCCGGCAGCGACTGTGACGACGACAAATGTTTCAACGCAGCGAGCTCCATCAGCCGAGCCGAAGCCACGAAGATTCTCTACAACATGTTCTTGGACATGCTGGCCTACGAAGGGGTGAGCTTAGAACTTGACCTTGATTCGCAAACAGACGATGGGATTATGGGAACGGCTACGCTTCTGCAAACCGGAGGCCGCACTTGGGTGGAAGTGGTGCTCACTGTTTACGGCGAGTCTGATCATCCCGCGCACATCCACATGGGAGAATGTGAAGACACCGGAGACATCGTCTACTCACTTGAGGACGTAGTGGCAGGGTATTCCATGACAGAACTCGAAGTGAGCCTCGCAACGATTCTGGACAATCTTCCTCTCTACTTGAATGTTCACCTCTCTGAAGACGAAATCGCTACGTCTGCAGCGTGTGGGAACATTTAGCTCCTCGGTTCAGACGAGTATGAATCAAAAACTAAGCCGACCTCCGAAAGGGGGTCGGTTTTATATCCTACTTAAATCAAGGTCAAGTATAACTTAAGTTTATTTACTTTTTCTGCTTCCCTGATTTTAGCCGTAATTTCAGGACTAAAGTCTTTAAATTTGACGTAAAATAAGGACACTGCTATCATATAGCTATGATTAAACGCTATTTAAGAGCATTCCTTGAGGAGGAGCTGTTAAAACAGGGGCGCTCAGTTGTACTCTATGGTCCTCGTCAGGTGGGGAAAACGACTCTGGCAAAGACCTTTTTAGAAGATAGTGAGGTCAAGTATTATAATTTCGATGACTTTAAGGACAGAAAGCTTTTCGAAGAGCCAAGCTTATCCGCCCTATCTTTGACGGTAGAGGGGAAAAAGCGAATCATCATCGATGAGGCTCAACGAGTAAAAAACATAGGTCTTAGTTTAAAACTCTTAATTGATACTTATCCAAAAGTTCAGTTTCTTATCACGGGGTCCTCTTCTTTAGATCTTGCTCAAGGGATTTCAGAACCTTTAACGGGTAGAGTCTTCGAATACACTATGTATCCCATCGCACTGGTAGAATTGTTAGCGGAGAAAGATAAAATTGAGGTGAAGCGGGATCTCGATAATCTACTGATTTATGGGGCGTATCCAAAGGTGGTCAGCGAAACAAATCCGGTGAGGAAGAAAACTGTTATAGAAATGCTCAGTCATCAGTATCTTTTCAAGGACACCCTCGCTTCTTATTCTGTTCGAAATCCGGAATTCTTAAGAAAGCTCTTGGAGCTCCTCGCATTTCAGGTTGGATCGGAAGTATCCATTGCGGAGCTTGCTACGAATTTGGGAGTGGATGCTAAAACAGTACGTCATTACATCGATATTTGTGAAAAACTGTTCATCCTTTTTTCCCTCCGTCCTTACTCCAGGAACAAGCGAAAAGCGATTTCAAAACAGAACAAGTATTACTTTTTTGACCTGGGTATTCGAAATGAACTTATCAAGAATTTCAACTCTTTAGATTTAA
>CAYHTX010000033.1:8990-9629 GCA_964359615.1 uncultured Gammaproteobacteria bacterium
TGACCTCGGACAGCTGTGGGAAAACTTTGTGATTGTGGAACGGATGAAATTCAATGCTTCACGGGGACACACTCCAAACTATTATTTTTATCGCACCTATGGGGGGGCGGAGCTCGACTTGATTGAAGAGTATAATGACGAGCGAATTGCTTTTGAATGTAAATATTCGAAAGAAAAAATTGGTAAAACCAAACATCTTTTAAGTGAGCTTCGACTTTCTTCCCTTGAGGTCATAAATCGGCATAATTTCTTCGATTTTCTGGCTTAAGTTCCCGCCTGCCAAGAACTCAAATACTTTTTTTGCTTGAGGCTCAGTGTGTCGATCTTTACACCCATTGCCTCCAATTGAAGGGCTGCAATGGTGTCATCAACGGTGGACGGTAGCGCGTAGACCTTCTTCTCCAACGTCGCATGATTTTTCACGAGATACTCGCAAGCCAAAACTTGACCGCAAAAACTCATGGACATCACTTCGCTGGGGTGGCCTTCCGCGGCGGCAAGGTTTACCAAACGGCCCTCGGCAAGAAGATAAATAATTTTCGGCGCACGAGCCCCCTTTCCGCCAAAAGAAAATTCCTCCATAAACGGCCGTATTTGCCGCGAGCTTCGCGCAAACTTGCGAAGGCCGCCTACATCAAT
>CAYHTX010000034.1:0-9601 GCA_964359615.1 uncultured Gammaproteobacteria bacterium
AACGCAGAGGGTTTACCATGCCTGCACCGGGCTGAGGACGTCCTCGCCGCCGCCGATAAATATATCTATGCATCGTTTGACGGCATTGCTCACCACATGGCCAAACAGGCGCTCCACGCTCTCGATGAGGCCGAGATTGCGCCGAAATCGCAAATCGTGATGCAAGATATCGCGAACCTGTCGGCGCGGCACCCGAACTCGCTCATGCGGAATTATCTGAATAATATGTTCGATTACGCACAAGGGAAAGAAATCTTAGCGACATATTGTGCGACTATTTTTCAGACACCCGAAGAAGCCATGGCATTTTTTGAGGCTAATAATCATCCACAGTGGGCTCAGCGGTGGGATGCCGAAGGAATGTTGCATTACCCGCCAGAATTATTGGCGGATCGCGCCCCCTTTCCAGAAACACCCGAAGAAAAGGATGTGTATTGGGAGGAGGAGCGGCAGCGAGCGCATGAGCGTGGGCGGGAAATTGTGGCGGGCATGCGTGAATTATACGATAAACACGGTATTGAACCCCCGTTTAGTCTCGAAGTGCGGGTTTTGGGGTCGGCGAAGAAAGCGAAGATCATTCCTTAAAATTTTTTTATTACGTCACTCAAACAAGCCTACGAGAGAAAATAAAGTATTTTTTTATGCATCGAGTGGGTGGTGAATAATAACAAAGAAATAAGGGTAGTCGGTATGAACATGTTTAAACCAGTCAAAGCGACGACGGTCAAAGAATATCTCGCGCTGCTCCCGCCCGAGCGGCGCGAACTGATCGAATCTTTGCATGCCTTTATCCAAAAGACCGCACCCAAACTCAAACCGCACTTTGCCTCCAACATGCTCGGCTACGGCAGTTTTAAATATCTGAACTACAAGAAAGACGTGATGGATTGGCCGGTGATCGGGCTTGCGAGTCAGAAAAATTATATCAGCCTGTATGTGTGTGCTGTCGATAAAGATGGATATATTGCAGAACAGTATAAAAAAGAATTGGGTAACGTGAGTGTGGGCAAAAGCTGTATCCGCTTTAAAAAATTGGAGGATGTGGATCTCTCAACGCTCAAAAAGGTTATCCAGGCGGCGGCGAAAAAACCGGGGCTCATTGGCGCTCGCGAGCGCCGCACATTGAAAAAATGAGGGATGGGGGAAAAGCAGCCGGATTTTTGTCGAGTGACTATGGCCACGCGTTTAAGTTGCTCAAAACATACTCTTCTGGTACAATCAACGCCTATTTTTTGATTGAGCAATATCTTCTATGACAGACAACGGTACGGTGGCGATGCGCGACCACGATTTAACGCACGGCACGATCAAGAAAGAATTATGGTCTCTCGCCTGGCCGATGATGCTGTCGGTCTTTTTTTACACCCTGTATAATCTGGTTGATGCGTATTGGGTGAGCAAACTTTCGTCCGAGGCGATCGCGGCGGTCGGCATTTCGCAGATTAGTCTTTTTGTCATGATCTCGCTCGGCTTTGGCATCACCGCCGGATCAGGCGTGATTATGGCCATGAATATCGGCGCGAAGAATACAAAAGAAGCCGAACGCATCCTCGGCCAATCATTCGTGCTCACCGCCGCGCTCGGGGTATTCTTTACGATGATTGCGCTCGTCTTTCGATATGAGCTCCTGACCGCCTCGGGCGCCAGCGGCAATATCTTTGCGCCAGCCTTGGCCTACTTTACGGTGAATGCCGGCGGTTCGATCCTCCTCTTTATCATGATCGCCGTCATGTTTGCATTCAACGCGCAAGGGGACACGAGTACGCTCACCAAACTGTTTGCGCTGTCAACGGCAGTGAATGTGATTCTCGATCCGATTATGATTTTCGGCTACGCGGGTTTTCCGGCCCTTGGGATTGCCGGAGCCGCGATTGCCACGCTCATTTCCCAGGCCGTGTTTCTCGTTGTCGCCATTCGCACCCTCATGAGCCCAAAACGAACCATCCGTTTTCATTTTTCCAATCTGTCCTTTCAATGGGAATCAGTGAAGAAGGTATTGCGCATCGGTTTTCCCGCGTCACTCACGCAAGTGATCTTCCCCATCGGTCTCGCTGCGCTCACGCTCATTACCGCCAAAGGGTTTGCCGAAGCCGGGGCGGTCGCGTTTAGTTTGGGACTCCGCATCGAATTTTTTGCCTACCTGCCGGCCGTTGGGTACGGCTTTGGCGCCATGGCCATGATCGGACAAAATATCGGCGCCGGGAATATTGACCGAGCGCGAACAGCCTTGCGCGAAGCGCTCAAATACAGTTTTCTCATGGCCGGCGGTTTGGGGATTCTGGCTGCACTGTTTTCGAGTCCGATTATTCGGGCCTTTACCGAGGATCCAAGCGTCATGGCGTACACTCGCCTCTATTTATGGTCAGTCGCCTTGACCTATGGCTTTCTCGCCGCGCTCATGGTTGAGGCGAGCGCCTTCCAAGCCATCGGCCGCTCCTGGCCCGGTTTTTGGGTATTTCTCCTGCGCGTGTTTGTGCTCGCGATCCCGCTCGCGTATGTTTCGACGCAGGTATTCCACTTTTCAATCATTGCGGTCTGGGCCGCGATCATGGTCGCCAATATCGGCTCTTCGGTCACCGGCTACTTCTGGATCCGGCGGGCGATGGCAACGCTTGATTTGAATAAAGCGCCGGTGAATACGTGATAGAGGATAGCCACTTCTTACATTTGATATGAATCGCAATGTATTCAACGTGCGGGCGAAAGTCTGGCTCTACCCCGGCATGGCCGGCTGGCATTTTGTGACGATTCCAAAGAAGCAATCGGAGCGAATAAAAAAAGTCTTTGGTGCCAAGAAACGCGGGTGGGGGAGTCTGCCGGTCATGGCAACCATCGGGGAGACACATTGGGAAACCTCGATCTTTCCTGATAAAAAAGTCGGGGCTTATTTACTGCCGCTCAAGGCCGAGGTACGCAAAAAAGCGGACATCGCGCTGGGAGATATGATCCGTTTGGCGCTCGAAATTCTCGCATAGCTCCCGCTTCATCTCGGTGGAGTAGAAATGAGCAATATAAAACCGTCCGCTGTGGAGCGGACGGTTTTATATTGCAGGATGTTTTATAACTTCGTCTCGTCAATATCGAGGGTGATGGCGGCGGTATCGTTCGGTCCCGGAGTAAAGGAGAATGAAACGCCGAGATCGGAATTAGTGAACTGTTCGCCGGCGCGCACACAGGCATCAATCCGGTCTCTCAGGTTGGAGCTGCCGTTCGGTTGGAGGATGGACTCCGGGTGGGCATCGAGGAGGAGATCACGCTCGCGGGGCGGCCCGGTGCGGTAGGTGCAGAGACTAACGAAGACGCAGCCGTCGGTCAT
The DNA here is from genome assembly GCA_964359615.1 of uncultured Gammaproteobacteria bacterium. Taxonomy (GTDB): domain Bacteria; phylum Patescibacteriota; class Patescibacteriia; order Magasanikbacterales; family UBA922; genus CAYHTX01. The sequence goes on from CAYHTX010000034.1 coordinate 3,317, forward strand.
CATGGATTGCTGGTTGGCGGATTGCTGCTCGGTGGCCGTGAGATGGAGATCGGTGAGAAGGTGGAACACGTCATAATCAATCGAGGCGGCGAGGGGTTTGCGGTATTCGAGGCAGACCTGATCGGTGGCGAAATTGATTCTCGCAAATTTGTCGCCGCTCCCCATGCCTTCAAGCGCTTTCAGGGTATACGTGCCATCACTTGGGGCATTATGGTATGGAATCCAGCCCATGAGATATTTCTGCCAGCCAGACGGGTGTCCGCCATGCGGGTATACCCAGTCGAGGAATCCCATGACCGAAAATGGGTTGCCGTATTCGCTCACGGTGCAGTTCTGCGCATGCGACGGGTGAAATACGTTCGTGCCGCATTCGAGACCGCTCGCATGTCCGATATTATAGGTGTGGCTGATTTCATGTTCGATGAGTTTTGTTTTAAAGCTGATGTAGTTTCCCGGCAATCCGCCGATGTGTACGCGTCGGAGTTGAACGACGCCTTCACTCGTGGTCTGCCGTTCGGGTTGGTACGCTGCCCAGCCGTGTCCAGGCGGCGTGACCGTGCTCGGATAGATCACGACAACGTCAATATTCGCGAAGTCAACGGTTGGATCGCAGGTCTGGACGGCAGCTGCCATTTCTGCGGCCTGTGTGGTCGGCGTGTTTCCCTGCCACACCGTGTTGCCGGCATAGGTCACATCGAGTTGCGTCTGGTGGTATGACGTTTCCCAAAACCATTCGGCCACCTGGTCCATGACCGGCTCGAGCCGTGCCTGGTCGTTGACCGGGTCACCCGCCTCCCAGCGCATCATGCAGACGAGCACGCGGAGCTGTCCCGGCAAGCTGACGGCTCCGGGCGTTGCGACGCTGTCATCAGTGGTCACGCTCATCTCGTCAGTGAGCGCGAGTCCTGTCATGAGTTCCCGCTCAAGCGTCTGAAGCGAGGCCGCGAGTTCTCCCTGAAACAGTTTGCGGCTTTTTGCCATCTCAGTCAGCACCTCCTGTTTGCCGCGGTTAATTTCCGCCATCGCTGCCTCGCCATTTCCTTTCCGGAAATACTTTCTGGCGTTCGAGGCGCGTTTGCGCGTGGTGCGGATGATCCAATCCAGCTTTTTCTTTTCCGTTTTTCCAATTGTTGTCGGTTTTTCAAGTGTTTTCAAGATTTTTTCAACCGCATCAAGCCGTGCCGGCAGCTCTTGCCGCACTTCGAGCGCGCCCAGACGGTCAGGGAGATTTTCGTGGACAAGGAGGTGAAGCACTGCACTTTTTTCTTCTTCCGGCGCTCCCTGATACGCTTTTTCGTATGTGCCGAGGATCTGACGGAGTTTTGCCAGCTCTCCTTGCAACGGAGTAGAATCACGGGGCATCTGTTTTTCAATCGCAGTCATCCGAGCGTTCAACTCCTCGATGTAGACAAGCCCCTGATCGTTGGTTGATCGTTCATCGCTCGCGAGTGCCGGCAGAAGCGGCAGGAGGAGGAGCCCGCCGATGATGGCGATGGACATGATCGCGATGATCAGGTGGTTTTTTTGGCAGGACATATGATTTTTGTATTACTATGTATGGCGTGCAAGTCCGGGTAGTGTCGGGACGGATTTTTTCATCGTCACAACTTCGATTCATCGAGATTGAGATCAACGGTGGCAGTATCGTTTGCTCCGACGCTGACGGACAGAGAGATTCCGAGGTCGCTATTTGCGAATGATTCCCCGTTTTTTACACAGGCATCAATCGGGTCCCGATGGTATTGGCCATGAAAAGGAGTGTGCAGGGTATCCGGGTGGGTATCAATGAGCACGTCCCTTTGTGAGCTCTGGGTTCCCCGATTACAGAAACTGACGAAGACGCAACCATCGGCGGTCATCGAGGCTGAGTCGATCTGCATTTCAGCTTCTTCGGTCAGGGAGCCATAGAGGAGCTCTGTCCACAGGTCGGCGTCAGTGCCGAGCGGTTTTCGATACTCGAGACAGACCGATTGATCTAAAAATTGATATACGAACGGAATGCGGATAAACGGACTGCCGCTGCCATTCCCCCGAAAAGCCCGGAGCGTATAGCTGCCGTCAGTTTGGACGCTCTGTTCCGGGATCCAGCCGATGAGGTGCTTTTGCCAGGCGGTAAAATCTCCGGCGTGCCAGGTGTCAAGGCCGGTGTAGCCCAGCGCTGAAAAATAATTTTCATACTCCCGCACGCCGCAGGATTGCCGGTAGTTGGAGCGAAAAGCGGCGTTGCCGCAGTCGAGCGCATTCGTGTGGTCGAGGCCGAAGGTATGGCCGATCTCGTGCTCGATGAGCGACGGGACGAACGAGATCGTGTCCCCGTCTGTCGGGTCGGCGGTAATGATATTTGGTCCGATATGGACGCGTTTCAGGTCTACCGTGCCGTCGTCTGTCACAAATGATGATGTCCTCATTCCTGCCCATCCACTCTGCGCGCTTTCAAGGGTGCTCGGGAATACCAGGAGGAGGTCAATTGCAGTAAAATCCACCTCCGAGTCGCAGGTTTCGATGGCGGCGTAGGCTTCTTCATCGTGCGTTTCCACTGACCCATACGTATGGCCCGGCCAGACAATATTTCCCGCATATTGGACGCGCAGATCAACCCGGCCATTTGACACCTCATCATACCACGCATCCACCGCGTCCATTACAGTCACGAGCGCCGACTGGTCGACCGGCTGGAGCGTCGGCTTCCAGCGCATCATGCAGACGAGTATGTCCAGATGCTCCACGGGATTGAGGTAGCCGACGTTGTTTGGCGGGCCTTGGACACTGTCATCCGTCGTCGGCAGGCTCGAGGGTGCAAGAGCGAGCGTTGTCTGTAATTGCCGAATCGCCGAAATGGCATTTGGATCTTTCAGGATTTTCTTTTGTTTAATGATTTCCGGGAGCGCTTCATCTCTGGCTCGTTCCATCTCGGCGCCGGCTTCGGCATATTTTCCTTTCTGGTGATATTTCCGAGCGGCAGAAGATCGCTTTCGTATGGTGCGGGCGATTTTTTCAAGCTGTTTTCGATCGGCTTTTGAAAGACCTTTTGCCTTTTCAAGCGTCTGTACTTGCCGTTCAATTTTTTCTAGACTTTGCGGGAGCTGAAGCATGCGTTCCACATAGCCGAGCGTATCGGCGATGTTTTCGTGGCTGAGTTCATGCATAACGCCCCATCCGTCCTGCTCGGTGTTCGCCTCTTGTTTTTTTTCATGACGTGAAAGTGTCTCTTTCACCTCAGTGAGATGGGACTGGAGCGAGCCGGCGTTTTTTGGTACTTCGCGGGCGAGGGCGTCGGCATCAGCTTTGAGCGTGTGCACGAAACCGGCCGATTGAACGCGGCTCATCTCGGCATAGGCTGGAGCGAGCGGGTAGAGTGCCAGCCAGCTTGCCAGAAAAATTGTCGAGAAGAAAGGAATGGTTCGCACCATAGAGTATATCCGACTATTCGGGTATGAGTTACGTTGAATAAAGTATATACTAAACCGTCTATATATACCACAAAATACAGGTTTTGTCAAGGGGGGTACCCCCTTAAGGTGTGGACGGCTCAAGCGTTTGCTCGAAAGCGCAAAAAGAGCTAAAATACCGGACGATGAATTCAATCTTTTTTTTTATATCGGTTCTATGCAAACCAAACGCATCGAGTTGGTGCTCCGCCTCGCCGTGGCTGGCGAGTTTTTGGGGCACGGCGTCCTCGCGATCCAGGGGAAAAAACAGTGGATCGAGTGGTTCTCTCATTTCGGGATTGCGGATCCCGGGACGGCCGGACAGCTGCTTTTTCTCATCGGCCTCCTTGATGTCGCGGTCGCGCTGGTCGTCCTTGTCCGGCCGATTCGGGCGTTCCTGCTCTGGGCGACGTTTTGGGGATTTTGGACAGCACTCGTTCGCCCGATTGTCGGCGAACCGATCTGGGATTTCATCGAGCGCTTTGCCAACTGGGGCGCGCCGCTCGCGCTTCTCCTCCTCCTCGGCTGGCCGAAAAATTGGAGAGAGTGGTTGAGAGATAGGCAATCAGTGAGCGTATGAAACCGACTTCTCAAGACTGGACAAACGCGCTTGCGGAGGCCTGGGCGCGTTGGACGCCGCCAGACCGGCCGTCGCCGGGAGAACTCGCGGTGTACGAAGAAACCCTGCAGTGGCTGCTCGCCCGCAAAAAGCGGCCGCGGGTCATGGTGCTTGGCTCCACGAGTGAATTTCGTGATCTCTATGCGAAATATCGTCTGCCGTGCACTGTCGTTGAATACAAGAAGGAGAACTACCACGCACTCGGGACGCTGATGAAGCGGGAGTCATATCGCGAGACACTCGTTCTCGGCGACTGGAGAGCCGTCAAACAACAGGCGAAGTATGATCTGATTTTAGGTGATTATTGCGTCAATGTGCTCCCAAAACAAGACCAGCCGAACTTCATTGCCAATCTCTCTCGGTTATTGTCGATAGACGGCTACGCGATGCTCAAAACATTTGTGCGGTATGACGCGGAACGCGGCGATTTGGCCGAGCGCCTGCGTTTCTATCGCACCAAGATGAAGCACCGGCCGATTCTAGAGACGGTTATGGCGGCCATGTTTAAGTCAGCGTATGATTTTGAAAAAGAAGTAGGTCTCTTCCCGGACATCTGGAAAATATTTGAACGTCTTTTTCAAGAAAAAAAGATGACCAAGGCTGAGTTTTCATATTTTGAGAGCTTGAATTTTCCCAAAATTACGCTTCAGGTGTATATCCCGCTTTTTCACGATATCCTGACAGTCATTGACGCGAACGCTCGCTTGCATGGCGTGCGGTTCGGCGGCGAGTGGTTTTCGAGAGACGTGCCGATTTTCGTGTTTCAAAAATAATTATTTTCGTCTATGTTCGAGAGTGTACCCTTTCAACTCTTCCTCGCCGTCATTCTCGGCGCGGTTATCGGTCTTGAGCGGGAAAGTAGCGGCCAAGGAGATCGGCCTGGATCAGCCGGGGGCATCCGGACTTTTGCGCTCGTTTGTCTCTTGGGAGCGCTCGCAGGTGCGCTGTACCAGGAGCATCTAACCATTTTTATCATTCTCGCCGCGGTGTTTTCACTTCTCCTCATCTCGTATTACATCATGGGGTCGTATCTTACCAAGCATCTCGGGGTGACGAATGAAATTTCGATGCTCTATACCTTCCTCATTGGTCTCTTGGTCACGCTCAATTTTTTTCCGCTCCAGTGGGTGATCGCGCTCACTGTGGTCCTCATTCTCATCCTGGCATTTAAGGACAAGACCAGGAAGCTTATGGGCGAGGTTTCACGCCATGAGCTCGAATCATTTATCAGCTACGCGATCATCGCGCTGGTCGTGCTGCCGTTTTTGCCGAATATCGGGTATACGGTGTCGCAGATCCCACTGCTGTCATCTCTCCTCGCGAGTTATGACATTGACCTTGGACGGTTTGCCACCCTCGAGATTATTAACCCGAGAAAAATTTGGTTCATCGTTGTCCTCGTGACTGGCATTGATGTCTTTGGGTACTTGCTTGGAAAATTTGTCGGGCATGAACGCAGTGCGACAATGACTAGCTTTGTGGCTGGCTTTATTTCCTCCACCTCGGCAACGCAATCGCTCGCCCAAAAAAGCAAACGTGTTCGCGGCGTCAACTATTTGGTTGGTGCGGCCCTCCTCGCCAATGCGGCGAGTTTTTTTCAGATTTTTTTGCTGGTGGGACCTTTGAACGGCGAGTGGCTGGTGGCGCTCACGCCGACGGTTTTTCTCCTAATTTTTTCGGCGCTCCTCATGTCCGCGCTCTTTCTCCGTGATAAAAAATCCGGCAACGGGGAAAATGAAATCGGCCCGGAGGAAAAGAAAATCTTCTCACTGGTACCGGCGGTTAAATTCGCGGTTCTTATCATTTCGGTGAAGCTCGTGACAAAAATTTCGCTTATCGTCTTTGGCCAATCCGGATTTCTCGTGAGTTCCATTATCGCGTCGTTTGCCGGCCTTGATGCGATCGTCATCAATCTGGCGGATCTCGCCGGGAAAGGGATTACGTTTGAGTTTGCGCTCCTCACGCTCATTATGGTGAACGCGACCAATCTGCTCTCGAAGAGCGTCTATGCCTTCATCCAGGGCAGCCGGCCGTTCGCCTTCCGGTTTTTTGTTTCGGTCATCCTCATCATCGCCGCGAGCGTTTCCGGATTTTTGTTTACGTTTTAGCTCCGCAAAAGGGATGTGCCCCGGGATAGGCTATTGGTTGTTCGCCGGCGGATCAGTCGTTTGAAAGAAGGCGTCAACTTCTCGGTAGGCCGTGCGCGAAATCTCCGCAATCGTTTCTTCAAGATGGGGA
>CAYHTX010000035.1:0-5309 GCA_964359615.1 uncultured Gammaproteobacteria bacterium
GAAATTTTTCCCTCATCAGAGACCTGTCCGTATCCTTTAGCTTCGAGAATATGCGTCGGGTCAATGTCAGTGCCGTGGTCGAGCATTTCTTCGAGGATTTTCTGGGCGTTCGTTGAGTTGACCCGGCTTGAAGAGAAAAGTGCAATGAGCTCAGCAAAATTTTCCGGACTGACTTTGAGAATCCGGATATCCATGGCGCGCTCGGCAAGAGCGCCCATGAGGCGGCTGGTCAAAAATCCGCCGGCGAGGCGAGCGAGCGTTGCTTTCTTTTCTTCCAAAATCGCGTCTGAGGCGTCTTTGTTTTTCCCTCGGTCTTCCATTCGGGACTCAAAAGCTGGCAGGCTATGCAGCCACTCGGTGAGTTCGCTCATGACGCGCTCGGTAAAGTCGGCCCAGTGAATGTCTTCAGTGAGGAGCCGGGCATCAGCATAGGAAAAACCGTACTCATTCCGGAAGCGGACACGCTTCGCTGCCGGGAGTTCCGGGAGTGTGAGATTGCCGGCGATATCTTTCGGATGAAACGGCGGAATATCCGGATCCGGAAAATAGCGGTAATCGGCGGCGTTTTCTTTGGTTCGCTGGAGCACGGTCTCGCCCTTGTGTTCGTCCCAGCCGCGGGTCTGCTGGACCCACGATTCGCCTTTCTCGAGAAGGTTCATTTGCCGTTCGATTTCAAAGGCAATCGCGCGCTCAACGGCCCGGAACGAATTAATATTTTTTACTTCGACTTTCGGGTTTAATTTTTTTTCATACAGCGGCTTCACTTCTCCCTCCACGATTTCAAAACTGCCGCCTTCTTGGACCGAGATATTGGCTTCGCAACGCATGTGGCCCTTTTCCATGTCCGCATCCGAGACGCCGAGGTAGCGCATGAGACTCCGGAGTTCCTGGCAAAAGGTCTTCGCCTCAAGCGCGCTTTTGAAATCCGGATTAGTCACAATCTCGACGAGCGGCGTGCCGGCGCGGTTAAAATCCACGAGCGTATTGCCAGCAGTATCATGGAGCAGTTTTGCAGTGTCTTCTTCGAGATGTGCTCTCCGGATGCCGATCTCGGCCGTATCACGAATGTTGGTCTCGAGCGGGAAGGTGAGCGTCATTTTGCCGTGCTCGGCGATGGGTTCGTCGTACTGCGAGATTTGGTAGCCTTTCGGCAGGTCCGGATAAAAGTAATGTTTGCGGTCGAATTTGGAGAGGGGGCGGATGGTACAGCCGAGCGCGCGGCCGATGAGCGTGGTCCAGGCGATGGCCTCAGCATTCGGCACCGGGAGGGTGCCAGGATGCGCGAGGCAGATGGGACAGATATGAATATTCGGCTCTTTCAAATCCGGCACATTCGGACAACTGCAAAACATTTTGCTTTTGGTTTTTAGTTCGACATGGACTTCCATGCCGATGATCGCCTGGTACATAGTGCCTCAATCGTACCATCGCCCGGGAGAATTGAAAAGACCCCCGAACGGGGGTCGATGTTACATGGTCGTGGTTGTCTGTGAAGAGGGCGGAGGAGTCGTTGGCGTCTTTTTTGCTTCAAGATAGAGAATGGTCTGAGCGATCTGGGGGAAGGGAGCGAAACCGATTGTAATTGCGATCGAGATGAGCACGGAAAAAAGTGACACGATTAAACCAAGCGTGGGTTCTGCCGTACTTTCCAAAAAAAGGTTCGTCGCAAATTCAGCCATGCCGCGCAGGACAAGGCTTAAAACGCCAAAGAAGAGCGCCGGGCCGATCAAGCGCCATACCAAGCCGAACCACCGACCTTGGACCAGGTGTTTACTCCGCGTGAGCGCCGCGCGGGTGGCGTCCCCGTCAATCGCGACGGCGTGGAAAACAAACGCGAACCAGCCCATGGCGATAACTCCGGGGATGAAGAAAAGGATGATCCCGAGGAGCGTGAGAAGACTGCTCGCGACACCTGCGCCAATGGCCGGCAGAACTAGTCGGCTCGCCGTGCCGAGCTCTCTCGCCATGGGTTCAACCGTTTGGCCCATAATTCGTTTCGCGATGACTCGGACGGTCGCGAGCGATACCCAGAGGCTAAAGATACCGGCGAGAAGTATCGCAATCGCGAAAGCGATGAGGGTGCCGGTCGGTGCACCGTCCGGGAACGCGCTGTTGCCATGGTTCCCTGCGCCAGCCAGGACAAACATGAAAAAGAAAAAGCCGACGATAATGATGCCGAGCGTCGGCAGAATCGCGGCCGCGACATACTGGAGAAAGAGCCTGGTATTCTCCTGATAGAGTTTGGCGCTCGCCCGGATAAGTTCATTGACAGAGAGAAGCATAGAAGTGAAATAGAAAAAATTATTGTGATGGCGTGAGGAGCGCCTGGAGATTCTCCCAGATCATGGTATGGATCGTCTCGGGTGAAAAAATTTTTTCTTCCGCGGCGCATTCGATGATGCAGAATTCCGGGTAAGTGCGCGCCAGTTCGAGGTATGCCCGTTCGGCATCAGCTAGATGCCGTAAATCATCCTCATGTATGTCGCGTTTTTTTCCTTTTAGGTATTCTCGATCGCTTTTTTTATCAACCAGCGCATGCGCCACTGTTGCCGGCACGTGAAGAATGAGGTTGAGATCAGGCTGCGGAATTTGAAAGATAGTATACTCTAATTCGTGGTTCCAGGCAAAAAATCTTTGTCGCTCTGCCGCGTCTTTTATTTTTCCGCCTTGATGCGCCATGTTCGACGCGACGTAGCGGTTCGAAATCACGACACTTCCGGCAGTGAGCCAGCCGTGAATCTTTTGTGCGGCTGCATAGCGATCGACTGCATACAGAATAGAAGCGCGGTACGGGCCGACTGCTTCGGCTGTCCCGAATTCCCCGTGGAGATATTGTTCGACCATGGCGGCGCTCGAGCGGCCGTACTGCGGGAAACTGATCGTTTCCACTCCGTACCCCTCGTCTTTCAGTCGGGCGACGAGGAGTTCGGTCTGGGTCGTTTTTCCCGAGCCGTCAGTGCCTTCGAGGGCGATGAAGAGACCTGGTTTCATAGAGTTCATAGCCAATAGTTCATAGCCAACCCCGCCACGGCGGGGTTGGCTATGAACTATGAACTTTTTTATACGTTACAAAAGAAAATCCTTTGTGATCTTCTCGGGCCGTTTCTTGCCAAAGTTTTGCGAGAATCTCCGGGAAAAAAGCATCGCCGTCAACAGTCTGGTGGACATGCGTGATTTCGAGCATATCGGAGCGGTCAATGGTCTGCCGATAAATTTCTCCGCCGCCGATGACAGCGATCTCATCTTCGGCATGGGCCTCGAGCGCTCTCGGAATATCTGCGAATACTTCGACCCCTGCCGGCACTGCGTACTCCGCCTGGCGGGTAATGACAACATTCACCCGATTCGGGAGCGGGCGAAATTTGGGCGGGAGCGACTCCCAGGTTTTTCGGCCCATTACGACCACCTTCCCAGACGTCATTTCCTTAAAGTGCTGCATGTCCTCCGGGATGTGCCAGGGGAGTTTGCCGTTTTTGCCGATACAGTTATTGGCCGCGACTGCGGCGACGAGGGAGAGTGACATAGAAGTTCATAGCCAATAGTTCATAGCCAATAGTTCATAAAAAACTATTGGCTATGAACTATGAACTATTTTACACGGCGATTTCAAAGGCAATCTTTGGGTGACTTTGATAATTCATAATCGTGGAATGTTCTGCCTGCCAGTCGAAAATAGACGTGAAGGGTTCGGTTTGGATCTGGCAGAGGGGATAGGTGTTCGGGTCGCGGGTGAGTTGTTCTTTAGCGCCGTCAATGTGATTTTGATAGATGTGAACGTCAGCGAGAAACCCGACGAGCTTGCCCTCCTCAAGACCAGTTTCTCTGGCGAGGAGGTGGAGGAGAAGCGCGTAGCTCGCGATGTTAAACGGGAGGCCGAGCATGGTGTCAACCGAGCGCTGGTTCCAGAGCAGGTTCACGCGGCCGTTAATTATTGTGACCTGGTATGAGTAGTGACAGGGCGGGAGCGCCATCTGGTCCATGACGGTCGGGTTCCATGAGTTCACGATCATGCGGCGGCTGCCCGGATCAGTTTTCATGGTTTCGATGAGTCGTTTAAGTTGGTCCACGCCTTGTCCGGTATAATTAGTATCGTAGTTGTTATACGCCGCGCCGAAATGCCGCAACTGAAAGCCATATACCGGACCAAGATCGCGTTCGTCAGCCATACGTTTTTTTGACGCTTCGTCATGAGCGTATGGCGCTTTCCGCGGATTGGCCCATTCGTCCCAGATGTGATTGTTTTTGGTTTTGAGCCACTCTTTATCAGTGATGCCTTTAATAAAAAATTCGAGTTCAGAGGCGATCACTTTAAACGGCATTTTTTTGGTGGTAAGAAGCGGGAAGCCTGTCGCCATGTCGTGCTCGAAATACGCCCCGGCGATGGCGAGGGTGCCGACCCCGGTCCGGTCCATTTTATTTTCCCCAGTGTCGAGCACGCGGCGGACGATGTCGAGGTATGATTGCATAAAAACAGAGGAAATTTCGTTGGTATGATACAGGATTTGAGTCCCTTCCGCAAGCTGAGTTTCCCTTGACAAAAGCCGTTTTTTGTGCTATAATTAACGGTTTCTCTGCCTGGGAAAAGGTGTAGAAATTTTGGCTGAGTAAAGACAAATTCGTGGCTTCTTTCTGGTCGGATTTTCCTGATCGGGCCGAGAGGAAGCAGCGGATTCAGATCGTATGCTTACGACGTTCCTTCGGGGATGTCGTCGCTCTATACAATTTGGGACAGTAAACAGAAACTTGCGGGGCTGACATATTTCAGTCGCGCCACAACCTATCGGCTTCGAGTGATCGGAGCGGGAGAAGAGAAATGAAAAACGGTAAAAAGGCAAAGAAGAACTGGCTGAAGATCGCGGCGTTCGTGACCTTCGCGCCGATATGGGGGCCGTTTTGGCTCCTATGGAAGATCGTGTCCTGGCCATACCGTCTTTTTTTGACGATATGGAACGGAACAGGACTCCGGCGCGTACTCGCGGTGCTAGCCATCTGGCCGGCGGTCGCGCTGTCCCTCGGGACGGTCGCCGGACTGGCGGGCATCGGCGCGGTCGCGCATCATATGACGGCCAATCCCCTCGGAGTGAACGGAACCGTCCTCTCGTTCCTCGAGGGGATGACAGTAGAGGGTCCTGTCCTCGAGCTCGCCAAGCTCGCGGGGCAGGAGAAGATCGTCCTTCCGAACATCGAGGCTCTGGTCCGCGAGTACCGCCCGGAAGAGCGCACCGTGTTTTACGGCGAGCTCGGACCGGTCGGCGGTAGCGGGATCCAGACGGTGGTCGGGGAGTACGGCACGAAACGTATTTACGTGC
>CAYHTX010000035.1:5319-9582 GCA_964359615.1 uncultured Gammaproteobacteria bacterium
CCGTATGAGAAGATCAACCCCCTCATCGTCCGCGGCATCGTCGCGACCGAGGACATCCGCTACTTCGAGCACCCGGGCATCGACTGGCGTGGCATCGTCCGCGCCGCTCGGGAGAACGCGAAGGTCGGCCGGATAGTTCAAGGCGGCTCGACGCTGCCTCAGCAGCTCGTCAAAAACCTGCTTGAGAAGCGGGCCAAGACGAGCGGCCGGAAAGCGACCGAAGCCCTCCTCGCCCGGGAGCTCACGAAGAAGTTTTCGAAAGAGAAGATCCTCGAGATCTACCTCAATCATATCTTCTTCGGGAACAACACGTACGGCGTTGAGGCGGCGGCCCAGTTTTACTTCGGCCGCTCGCAGGCTGAGGTGAACGCTGGGCAGGCGGCGATGCTCGCCGGACTGCCGCAGGCGGCTTCACGGCTCAATCCCTGTTCGACCGCGAAGGTCAAAGTAGACGGGGTCGAGAAGACGAAGGCAGCGCTCGCGGAAGAGCGGCGGCAGCACGTGCTCACGCGCATGTGGGCGACAGGCATGTTCAAAAATCAGGCTGAGTATGAACATGCCCGCGTGGCCGTCGGCTACGAGTGCCGGTCAGTCGGTACTCCGCTGTCGGTCAGTTACGCGCCGCAGTACGCCAAGGCTGAGTTCGCGAAGAAGCTGGGCGCCGACGCGATCAACCGTGGCTACACGGTTTACACGTCGGTACATCCTGAGCTTCAGCGAGCAGCCGAGGCCGCGCTCACGGCGGTCGTTAACGAGGTCAATGCCAAATTTCCGCCAAGCTCAGTTGTGCGAACAATCGAGCAACAGCGGAAAAAGACGATGGCAGTGTCCTCGGTTGACGGCGCAGTTGTCGTCCTCCGCGTCAAAGATCGTGCGATCCTCGCGATGGTCGGCGGCATTGGCGTCGGGGTGAGTACGCTCAACCGCGCGTTTCAGACGAAGCGCCAAGGGGGTTCTACCCTCAAGCTCTGCCCTTACGGCGCAGCGATTGAGCGAGGTGCTACCACGAGCGACATCTGTATTGATCAGCCGTTATCGTTTTCCATGCCTGGTAACAAGGTGTGGGAGCCGAAAAACTATGATGAAAAATACGGCTGGAGGCTGTCAGCGACTGATCCCGATGAGGATCGGATCGCGGAAACTCCTCTCTGGCACGCGTTCGCGACCTCGCGTAACATCTGCGCTATCGTCGTGACCTCATCAGTCGGTCCGGAAAACGTGAATGAATTTTGTCGCCGCGGAGGCATCCGCAGTCGGCAAGACGATGTTCTCGCGACCGGAATCGGCGGGGCTGGCGGCGTGACGCTCCTCGAGCTTACGAACGTCTACGCGACAGCTGCCGCCGGGGGACTCCACGCTGAACCGCGGGTCATCGAGCGGATCGTGAACCGCGACGGCGGGACAGCGTACGAAGACGAGTTGTACATCCGGCAGGTCTGGTCCGCCACCGTCGCGTACCAGCTCCTGTCAATGGAACTCGGCGTCGTGCAGCACCCGGCCGGTACCGGACACCGCCTCGCGAAATATGCCAAGGACGGCATCCGCGTAGCGGGTAAGACCGGGACGACGGGCGATTATAAGGACGCGTATTTTTGCGGGGTCACCCCAGAGATCGCGTTCTGCGTTTGGCTCGGCCGTGACAGCGATGACCCCATCAGCGACAAGCAGGGGTCTGGCCTCGCTGTCGACGTCGCGGATCGGCTGCTCGGGGCGGTTAAGCCGCTCCTCACGCCGAACCTCGAGTTCCCGGTGCCGCCGACAATCGAGTTTCACTCGGTCGGCATGGATGGCGTCGCGACCTCGACCGCGACTCCCGGCGCAACGGTTCAGCCGTTCCCGAAGGGTCGCCGCCCGCCCGGCGCTCCCTACGACCTAGTTGTCCTGCGACATATTTCGCAGGACATGACCGAGGAAGGAGCGGCTGCCAATGATCCCCGGTCAGACGACTCGATTGCCACGGAGGAACCCAGCGTCGGGACGACGCCGGGTGAATCCGATGAAGACGAGGGCGACGAGATCTGGATCCCTGTCCCAGAACCGCGTTGACGTGTGGAGCGTCAGCGCGGGTATCCTACCACCTCCACGAGTGGCGGGTTGAGCACCGTTGTGCTCCCCGTCCAACCTTTCGGGCGTGACCAAACAGTCACGCCCTCCCACCAGAGCCAAGAACCGTTCTTGATTCTGGTGGGAACACTGATCACAGGAAAAGAAAAACTCTGCATCGAACTGATGCAGAGTTTTTTATCATTCATGGACAAAACCGATCATTTATGGACAAAAATAGCGTGTGGTTATAAATCAACCCCAGCGCGCTCAAACGTATCAGCGAGCGCATCGCTCGCGGCCATGACTTCAAACACGTAGAGCGGCTGATCCACAGCGAGATTTTGCACCTTGGGGGTGAGTCCCACATACTGTTTGATCGCGACCGGATCGAGGCCAAGCGCTGCGAGTTGTTCCCCGATCGGATGGTTCGGGTCAGCCGGAGTATCTCCGCGCAGAACCGATAAGAGGCGATTAATTTCCGCGTCCGACCGACCGAGTTGTATCAGAATTTTTCCGATATCCGGGTTCCGGAGTTCATGTCCATCCCGAAACCGCATGAGCGCCAGGTCCCAAGAGCCATACGTTTCATGGGCTACCACCAGCTCGGCCATCAGCCGTCCGATTTGCGTCAGGAGTTCACGCTGGTGCAAGCCATTCAGTTGTCCACCAGGGAGCATTTCTCTCGCGGCGACTCCGAGTAGGATGTATTTTGGAATCTGGTACTTCGCGGAAATGGAGCGGAGCTCTGATGCCGCTGCCTCCGGACTCGACGTCGCGTGGAGCAGCGGGGCGAAGGCTTTGTCGCGAGCGTCGTGCTGCCGCGTCTCGTCGGTCTCAAGGAGGGGTTTTAAGACGTCAACTTTTTTTACTGCCTCCTTGGCTTCGTCTAAGGCTACCTGGTACTTATTTCGAATACCTTGCCGGTTATCGGCGCGGTAGAACCGTTTGAGGCCGGCTTCGTTTCCTTGAATTGCCAGGTCAAGTCGCGCGACCATTAGGCGTTCGAGTGACCGGTGTGCTTCGAATCACGGGCTGGCATCCCCAGTCGGTTCAGGCGTTTCTGGCACAGAATCGGGTTTTTTTTCCGGAGCTTCGCCGCTCTCGACGGCAGGGGGCGGTGAGACTTCAGCATCAGGAAACACCGCGGCATCCGGGAGAGGTGGCGGCTCCGGCGCTTTCGCTTTGATTGATGGTGGTTCGGGTGCGTCTTCGTCATGCAGGCTTTCGCGGATCCCGAGACCGATGGCAGTCAGCGTGGTCGCGAGTCCAATACCGGCGACGCCGGTCCAGAACGACTGAATTTTTTTGTACAGCGGAGTTGGCTTACGTGGAGGCACTGGTTTCGGGGCGACCTTCACACCACTTTTTTTACCAGTCTCTTTTTTGACTGACGGTTTCGCTTCTTGGATCCCGAAGTTACCACTTGGCGGCAGCCAATCCTGACAGCCGGCGGCTTCCCAATAATCGTAGAGTTCGGTCATTTTCTCTTTGAATAGTTTTTCCTTTTCTGCGTCGCGTTTTTTGCCTTGATTTTTTTTGGATTCCTCAGCGGCTTCTTGCGCGCGTTTTGCGGCAGAGTCGGCGAAGCTTTTTTCCACCAGTACTCTGAATACTTCGAGTAATTTGTCGGCTTCTTCTTTCTCCGCCGGCTCTTCGCTCTGGCTCTGCTCATCGAGGACTTCTCTCGCGGCCCGGTAAATGGCCGGGAGGTCGTCGAGCAGGTTGGTCGGCACTTCACGCCCGCCGACGATTTTGGTTTTTTGCTTTGGCTCTGGCAAATCAAGCGGCTCGATCATGTCTCGTTTCAGACGCAGGACGAGGCGTTCTGCCTGCGCTTCCCTTCGTTTTGATTTTCTGGTCGCTAGTGGGTGGACGACAAAATCAACGTAGTCTCGCAAACTCCTCCGCTTCTGTCTCGGTCGAAGGGAGGGGTACACAGATCCTATGACGATCGGGACTGACGGATCGCTTGGCTCCGGCGGGGGTGGCGGCTGTACTTTCGGACGCGGTTCAGGCGCGTCCGGTTGAAATGGAGGCACGCCTGGAGCAGTCAACGTTTCCAGGTATTCCTTCAGAAATTCCCCACAATCAGCCGCTTGCCAGGCGAGGCGAAGATTTTCTATGTGATTATTCCACTTTTCTTTCCACACGGCTTCCCGTTCCGCTGTATCAGGAATCTTCCTGACCTCTTCCGCTTCTTCGGCCATGCGTTTGTCG
>CAYHTX010000036.1:0-9494 GCA_964359615.1 uncultured Gammaproteobacteria bacterium
CCCCCCCCCCCCCCCCCACACCCCCCCACCCCCCCCCCCCCCCCCCCCCCCCCCCCCGCCATATGGTGAAGACCAGTATATCAATTTGTGATTTTTTTTCAATAGTGAAGCCTTTTTTAAACTCAGTTTCTCCACAGTATTCAAACACAGCACGTGAGTACACTCTTAAGAAAATTGAGGCGACCACGGTGATTCGGCATCGGTGTTAGCGAAGCGAATCAACCGTGGTCAGACTCTTTTTTGGAATTTTTGCCGCCATGGGGAATGGCGGCGTTGTCCGACCCTGCGGGGAGGCAGGTGGACTAGCGCACCATGCGGATGGTCGCCCACCAGCTGCCGACGAACTCGACGTAGGACGGCGACCCGGTCCTCGGACCCTGCGGATAGTAGCTCATGAAGTACGGCCACGCACTGAACGTGGCATCGATCCGGTTCGATGCGGTGATCGGCGCCACATCGAAGTACCATCCGAGGTCGACCGTTCCGCCAGCCGGGATACTCACGATGGTCGTCCCGTCGTACGCGTTGCCCAGATAAATTGACGTTTGATCGTCAACCATCGAGGCGTACGCGGCCGGACCGGCGACCGTCGCAGTCGTCGTCTCATCGCGGAGCTGGAAGTTGTGGAACACCGGATTCAGTCCCGCTCCGCCGGTCGGCACATACAGGAGTCCGGTGTCGTCTTCCGGAACCTGCGGAAACTGGTTGGATTCTTCGTAGTTCCACATGTAGTACCCCGCCTCCACTACATCGACGCCTATGCAGGCGCCGATTCGGGCAACGATTCCTTGGACGCCGTTTGTCCCATCCGTAAAGATGAGACCGCTCAGAGCCGACACGACGCGGAGATAACTCGGCGGCGGGTCGGTCCAGAGGCAGGCGTCGTCGGTGAGGTTGACCGTCGTCGTTTCGGTCCAGCCTGCTGGCGTCGTCACTACCACACCATCATCGCGTGTGGCGCTGACGCGGGTGACGACCACATCATAGCTCCCGGCAGCCGCACCCCACAAAGTAATCGTGGTGTCGAGGATCCCCGGTATGCCGATCTGAAGAATGGTGTCGAACGTAATAGCTCCGACACCGCTGCTATTGATCGTCGTCCCGATCTGCCCGACGTTTTGCCAGCCGCTTGCGTCCCGACGGCCGCCTTCGATGTCCACCGGATAACTGCTGAGAGCAGCACCGATGACTTCGAAGTCGATCCGGTCGATTCGCATTTCCTGCGTCGAGCAGCCGGCAATCTCAAACGCCGCCAGCCGTCCATCCCGCCTTCCCGTGCCATGGGTCACCGGATTGGGTCCGGCGAGCCGCGTGACCGAGAGCTGGCTGCATGGGTCGGCCGGACCCGGAATCGGAACGCAGTTCTGGCCGTCCCACATCGTCCCGTTCGCCGCCGAACAGCACGCCGCGCCGACACACTGGCCGTTCTGGTCGCAGGCATCGCCGACGCCATCGTGATCGCTGTCCTGCTGCCCCGGATTCGAGACGTTAGAACAGTTATCGATGTTGTTCGGGATACCGTCACCATCAGTGTCTGCAGTCGGCCCTGGCGGTGGGAGATCAATGCACTGTTGCGTTGACTCATCCCAGACCGTCGTGGCCGGATCGCAGCACGTCGAGCCGACACAGGGGAGTGCATCGGACGCGTCCGCATCCGGATACACGGTTGCATCCGGCGCGTCCGCGTCAGGCGCTACTGCGTCAGGCGAAGTTGCGTCGGGAACCGTCACTGCGCCTGCGTCGATAAGGACGCACTGACCAACCCGGTTGTCCCAGGTTGTTCCCGGTGCACAGCAGGAGTCGTCGGTGCAGGCGCTGACACCAGCGTCGGTCTCGATCTTTCGGCAAGCGCCGGAGACCTGATCCCACGCCGTTCCTGGTGAACAGCAGGCTGCGCCGACACACGCCGCCGGTTCGTCCGCGACGCACTGGGCGCGGTCACCAACCACGACGCAGTGCGTGCCGCTGCCGCACCGATCGCAGGCGTCCGGCTCCATCGGCACGGTCATGCCAGCGTCCACCTTGTGGAGCTGGGTTTCCTCACATCCGAACGCGGCGACCACGAGGATCGCCGGAAGGAGTTTCACGAACAGTTTCGAGTTACGCATGAGTGTTTACCTCGCTTTCATGCGTGAGAGGTGAAGTCCTTGAAACGATGCAGAATTGCACCGTTCCTTGGACAGGGTTTGCTGCGATAAAATCCAAAAAAGAGTGAGTTGCAAAGAGCGTACGAGTGTCGCCGAAGCGACACACGGTCAATATGAGGCGTTTGAGGCGCCAAAAATTAACCGGATAGGATAGCACAAAAAACAGCTTTTGTCAAGAGGGATGGCGGTAAATTTAGCTTGATTGAGATAAAAAATGAAGAACGTGCCAGGCGTGTCTCCCTAAGGGCTGAATGAATGGAGTATGATTCGTGTCCACCCGTCGACACGTTGCCGTAATTGTGATACTATTTTTGTGTATGGATTTTACCGATCAACAATCTCAAGCTTTAGAAGCGCTGTTCCAAAAAAATGGCGTTGTGCTGGCGTACCTTTTCGGTTCACGGGCGAGCGGTCGCTCCAGAGCCACCTCGGACGCCGACATTGCCGTCCGGTTTGGCAGCGATATTGAGAGCGATGAGTATGATAACCTGATCATTCGCCTCAGCACAGAACTGCCGGCTATTCTTAAGTGCACCGATGTGGATATTGTTAATCTGGTTACCGCCAACAATCCGGTCCTCAAGCACAACATTGTTTTTACCGGTCAGCCGATCTATAGTGCTGACGCAACGATGAAAACGGAGACAGAACTCGCGATTGTCCGTGAATACGAGGACACGAAATACCTGCGCCGAGTGCAATTTGAGTATCTTAAACAACACCTCGCCGACGGTACCTTCGGCGCGGTCGCGGGGTAAACGAAAGCGCTATGTCGCCGATCAATTATGCTACCATTGTCGAGAAAGTGAAATTGCTTGAAGACGTCGTGCGTAAGTTGTCATATATAAAAAATCAAGGCCGGGAAAAATTTTTTTCCGATAGTATTTTTCAGGACGCAGCCATCAGAAATTTGGCGCTCGGCGTTGAGATCATTGTAGACACCGGCAACCATATTCTCGCCGAAGCATTCCACAAACCAGCCAAAGAATACCGCGATATTATTGTGCAGCTTGGCGCTAGCGGCGTCATTCCGAAAGAATTCTCCCGTGAACATCAGTCAATGGCCGGATTCCGCCATGTTCTTATCCATGACTACGCCGACATTGATTACGAGCTTGTCTACAAGCACCTGGAGCGTGCGCCAGACAACTTCAGCGCTTTCGCCAAATATTACATCGCCTTTTTGGAAAAATCCACCATGTAATCTAACGATCATCAGCGACTCTGCTTGAAAAGTCGTAGATGTGGGGGTCGCACAAGCGGGCTTATCCGACCCGCATATGCAGGCTGGTCGACGAACCTTGAGCACTTTTTATATGGTCTCAAATAATTGTCGGGTGTGCGGTTACTGGTTTCCGGAACCGCCGTGGGGTTTGGATGACAAGACGCCATCTTTTGGCGTATGTCCTTGCTGCGGCATGGAGTTCGGGTATGGAGATGGTGACCTCGACGGCGTTCGAAGATTCCGAGCGCGCTGGCTGGCGCGAGGCGCTCCCTGGCTCTTGTCCCTGATGCGCCCTAAATCGTGGAATTTAGAGACGCAACTTGGAGAGGTGCCGGAGGCGTTCCGTTAGCGGCCGGATCACGTTCTCCGTGGCATCCACCCAGTGGCCTCGCGTCATCGGGTGATCCACACTTAAACGAATGCCTCGCTTTATATGTGATGCGAGGCATTTTGTTTTTCTGTGGATAAAAAGTGCATAACGAGGCTTGAAATCACGGCTGGAGTGGGATATAATGGCAACAAGTGGGGAAAAGTGGGAAACGTGCTTGTCTTCCTACACTGACCCTCCACATATGTTTATCGTGGAATACGCCCACAATCTCGACGAGAAAGGACGCTTGGCAGTCCCCAAAAAATTTCGGAGCGACCTCGTAAAAGGCGCTGTTGTCACCCGCGGGCTCGACAACTGTTTATTTCTCTACACGAAAAAAGAGTGGGAGAAGCTCGCGGAGAAACTCGCGAACCTGCCCTTTGCCCAGGCGAACACGCGCGCCTTTGCGCGGCTCATGCTGGCCGGGGCGATGGATGCGCCGATTGACAAGCAGGGGAGAATCATCTTACCCGAATACCTCCGGCAGTTTGCCGGCGTCGGGAAAGAAGTCATTGTCGCCGGTCTCTACAACCGGCTCGAAATCTGGGACAGTGCAAAATGGATAGAGTATAAAAAGAAAACCGAAGCCGAGAGTACGAGCATTGCCGAACAGATGGCAGCTCTTGGCGTGTAGTATGCGACATGTCCCTGTATTACGTGACGAAGTCGTGGATTCCTTACAACTCGCGCCTGGCATGAATATCGTGGACTCCACTTTGGGTGATGGCGGCCATGCCGAGAGAATCTTGGAGAAAACTGCTCCGAGCGGCCGGCTCCTCGGGATCGATGCTGACCCTGAATCGCTCGCCCGCGCCAAAAATTTTCTGTATGGTTTTGGCGATCGGGTGGCGTATGTCCGGGACAACTTCGAGAACCTGGGAACCATTGTCCGAGAAAACGCCTTCGGTCCAATTCACGGCATTCTTCTCGATCTTGGGTGGTCGAGTCCGCAGTTTGAAGAACGGGGGAGAGGATTTTCGTTTGAGAAGGATGAACTACTCGACATGCGGTATGGAAAAAGCGCGGACACGGCGCACGATATCCTGAATACGCAATCTGTCGGAGCATTGGAAGAGATCTTTCGTCGGTACGGTGAAGAGCCGCTCTCGGCCGAGATCGCGCAGGCGATCATCGAAGCGCGGGGAGCGACGCCGCTGACGCGGACAAGCCAGCTGGTCGAGAGTATTCTAAGCGCATATCGGAAGAAATTAAAAACCAAAAAAGACGTTCCCTGGATTGGCGGGCTTCATCCGGCAACTAAAGTTTTTCAGGCGCTCCGGATCGCGGTGAATGATGAACTCGGCGTCCTCGCGCGAGTCCTGCCGCAGGCGATCGATGTTTTGGCTCCGGGCGGAAGACTCGCAGTCATCACCTTCCATTCGGTGGAAGACAGAATAGTAAAACATTTTTTCAAAGACGAGGAGAAGCGAATTTTAATCCTCACCAAAAAACCCATCGTGTGCGGGCGAGAAGAATACGAGAAAAATCCTTCGTCACGATCGGCAAAACTCCGTGTGATTGAAAAATTATGACGAAATATCTGACATTACGTGCGACACCCCAGAAGCGAAGCGAACTCTCCGAGTCGGTCTGGAGCGCGAGTACCCGCTCTGCGGTCGTGGTCGCCGTTCTCGCGCTCAGTTTCGTGTATGTCATCCAGACCAGCGCCGTTTCTGTGACCGGGTACGATCTCGGAGATCTCCAGAAAGAGCGTAATGATCTCCACGACGAGCATGATCGCATCCAAGTCGAGATCGCCGGGTATCGTTCGATGCAGAGCATCGAAGATCGGCTGGCGACGCTGGCCCTCGAGCCTGCCCGCGATGTCGTGTATGTGACTGCGGTCGGACGCTCCGTCGCCAGGCGCTAACACCGGCTGCGAGAGACTCCCGCCTGGGAGTTTTTCTTTTTATGTGGTAAAATGAGCGCACTATGTGGGTGCTTATTTTGCAGCGTCTCGCGCTCGATTTTTTCTTTCATCTTCTGTATTTCCCGCTCTGGTGGTACACCGGAGGACTGCGCGTCGCCGCGAGTTACTCCCTGGGGCTTCTCCGGATGGGCAATGAGTATCTCGCGCCTGGCCTCTGGCTCCGGAATCTCTTTGTCCCAATGTTCGGCCAGAACGATTGGCAGGGGAGGCTGGTCAGTATCCTCATGCGTGCGGTCAATGTCGTCGTCCGCGCGATCGGTCTCACGATCTGGAGCGTCTTTACGCTCTTGATTTTTTTAGTTTGGCCGCTTGCGCCGCTCCTCATCGGTTTCATGCTTATGCAGGTTATAACCTAGTATGCCTTTTTCACCACACGCGCCGGTGCCGATCCTATCGTGCGCCACCTGCCAGGGAACCGGGTATGTGGGACTCGGGAAATGTCGCGAGTGCCGCGGACTGGCGATGGGACAGTTGGCCGGGTCTCTCTTTCTCTATTTCGGCGAACCGCTCACGGCCTACCATATTACTCTCAGCCGAGGACGGCGCTGGCTCGCGCGGTTTGAAATGTTGGGCGGGTTGATTTTCGCGTTTGGGTTTCTCGGGCTGTTTTTGTGGCGCGTGTACGATGAAAAAAGATTTGCCGATATTTCAACATCGTTTTTTTGGTTCGAGTCGAACGTGCGACTGCCGGTCCTGTTTTGGCTCAGTCTCATCGCCTTCGGGTACGTCATCTATCGCGTCATCGAGACGAGTCGTCCGCGGCCGCCCATTCCGCACGCGCCGCAAAAGGAACATGAGAAGGAACTCGCGATCATGGGCGGCGCGCCGGATTGGACAACACTCCGGCGGATTCCGCGGCGGCGGCGTTTCGATATCGCGCGTACGTTTAATGCTGAGGCGCGGGAGAGTTTAGAACGCGCGTTTTTCATGGCGAAAAAAGCGGGCAGCGAGTCGGTGGACCCGATTCATCTTTTTTCCGCGCTTCTCACGTCACCGTCGGTTGAAGGTATCTTTATCCGTTTGACAGCGCCAATCAAATTACTTCAGGCCAAAGCCGCAGCGCTCTTTCGGGCGCCTGGCGTACGGGCCATGCCGCGTCTCTCCGCATCATTCGAGCAGATCTTGTTTCGCGCTTACGCGTCGGCCGAAGCCGCGCACCAATCATCGGTCTATGCGATTGATCTTCTCCTTGCGACCGTCGAAGAGTCGGAGCCGCTCCAGGATCTTCTTTTCGCCGGCGCGATTGATGAGGAGAAACTCTGGAATGTGGTGTCGTGGGTCAGAATTACCGAGCGTCTCAGGGAACGCCTCCGGACGTTCCGCCGGGCCGCCGCCCACATGAGCAAATACGGCATTGATCGGGCCATGACGGCAGTCGCGACACCGTACCTAAATAGTTTTAGTCAGGATCTGACGCTCGCCGCCAAATTTGGCTACCTCGCGCCGTGCGTGGCGCGTGAAAAAGAGATCGAGGAAATTTTGCGCGTGATTGACGGGGGCCGGCAGAGCGTGGTTTTAGTCGGAGAGCCGGGCGTCGGGAAGATGAGCATTATTGAGGGCATTGTTGAGCGCATCATTGACGGCGCAGTGCCGGAGCGGCTCATCGAGAAGCGGATGGTGCAGCTCTCAACCTCGGCCTTGCTCGCCGGCGCGACGGTCGCCGGCGCCGAAGAGCGGCTCATGAAAATGATGCATGAAATTTATCGGGCGAAAAATATCGTATTGTTTATCAACAACATCCAGGACCTCGTGAGTATCAATGCCGCGGAGGGCGAGGAAGGCCTCGATGTCGCGAAAAGCATTGCAGAGTATATCTCGAGCGGGCGAGTGTTCCTATTCGCCACTGCGACGCCGGAAGGGTATAACCGCCATATTGTGCAGAGCGAACTCGGGAGTCAGCTAGCGCGGATTGACGTGCGCGAAGTCGGCGAAAACCAGGCCATTCAGATTCTCGAGTCAAAAGCCGGACGCATCGAGTACGAGCAGCGGATATTTTTTTCTTACGATGCGATCTCTTCATCAGTCGCGCTCGCGAAACGATTTCTTCACGATCAACAGCTGCCGGAAAATGCGCTGGCGCTCATGACCGAGGCCGCGACGTTCGCGCGGGGTAAAAAAGGGGAGCGCCATCTCGTGACGCCCGATGACGTGGCCGGGATCGTGAGTGAAAAGACCGGCATTCCGCTCACGAATCTGACGCTCGACGAATCGGCGAAGCTCCTCAAGCTCGAAGCGGTGATGCATGAGCGCGTTGTCGGGCAAGCCGAGGCGGTGGGACTCGTGGCCGCGGCGCTTCGCCGCGCGCGAGCGGATATCCGCTCGACGAACCGGCCGATCGCGAATTTTCTTTTTCTCGGCCCGACCGGCGTCGGGAAGACCGAGCTCGCGAAGACGATCGCGGAGGTCTATTTCGGCGGCGAGTCGCAGATGATTCGTCTCGATATGAGCGAATTTCATGATTCGAGCGCCATCACACGCCTTATCGGGCAGGTGGGGCAGAAGGGGACGGGAATTTTAACCGAAGCGGTTCGGCAGCGGCCGTTCTCGCTGGTCCTTCTCGATGAAATCGAAAAAGCCGATCCGAATGTGCTCAATCTCTTTTTGCAAGTCTTCGACGACGGCCGGCTCTCGGATAGCGTCGGCCGTGTCATTGATTTTACGAGTACGATTATCATCGCCACCTCGAACGCCGGCACGCAGTATGCGGCCGAGGAACAGGCGCGCGGCACGCCGCTCGAAACGATCCGGCAGGGTCTCATTCGCGGGGCGCTGAAGCAGTATTTCCGGCCGGAGTTTCTTAATCGTTTCGACGGCATTGTGCTGTTTCAGGCGCTCTCGGAAACTGAGATCCAGTCTATCGCGCGGCTCATGCTCCGGCGCGTGAGCCATGACCTCGAAAAACGTGGGGTGGAACTGTACGTCGAGCCGGGGGCGCTCGAGAAACTCGCGGCCGCCGGCTTCGATCCGGAATTTGGCGCCCGCCCGATGCGCCGCGCGATTCAAGACTTGGTGGAGAATAAACTCGCTGAACTCATCCTCGCGAATCAGATCGGGCGGCGTGATCGGGTGGTGATCGGTCCGGGCGGGGACCTGCGCGTCGAGAAGCCGGCGTCATGATATGAAAAGCCCAGCTTACCTCCTCTTTTTTTCGGCGGCATTTCTCTTTTCGGCCGCCGTGACGCCGCTCATCCGCCGTCTCATGCTCCGCTGGCACATCACTGATAATTCGAAGCAAGGCGGCCGAAAAATTCACCGGGGAAAAATCGCGCTCGGCGGCGGATTCGCGATTTTTTTTGCTTGTGTGCTCGTGGGAGCGTGGGCATTTATTGAGGGAGCGCTCGGGTCAGATATTTCGCCGCGAACGCTGATCGGCCTCCTCTGCGGGGGCGCGGTCATCATGATCGGCGGCCTCCTCGATGACCGGTATACGCTTCGCGCCCGCTATCAGCTGTGGTTCCCGATCATTGCGGCGGGAATTATGACCGCAACAGGAATCGCGCCGGAGACATTTACCAATCCGTTTGGCGGAACGATTTCACTGGCGCCGATTGCCGCGATGTTCGTCACATTTTTCTGGCTGATCGGAATGATGTTTACCACGAAATTTTTGGACGGCTTAGACGGACTCGTGACCGGCGTCTCGGCGATCGGCGCGCTCGTGATCTTTTTCCTCAGCCTTCACGGGGAGTGGTATCAGCCGGAGGTGGCGCTGCTCGCGCTCCTTTATGTCGGCGCCTGCATCGGGTTTCTCGTCTCAAACTGGCATCCGGCGAATATTTTTCTCGGCGAAGGCGGGAGTCTCCTCGCCGGCTTCACGATGGG
>CAYHTX010000037.1:0-3048 GCA_964359615.1 uncultured Gammaproteobacteria bacterium
TATGATCCGTCTGGCGAGGCATATTACGTCGAGAACATTCCGCATTTTCTCATGGATATCGTTGACCCGGGGTATTTTTATACGGTGACAGAATTTCGCGAAGGCGCGCTCGACGCCATCGGTCGCATTCGCGCCTCCGGATATCTGCCGCTCATGGTCGGCGGCACCGGACTATATATTTCTTCTCTCGTCAATAATCTCCAGATTCCTCGGGTGCCGCCAAATAAAAAATTGCGCGAAAGCCTCGAGGAGAAACCGGTTGAACACTTGCTTCGGTTACTTGAGAAAATAGATCCCGGCTCCCATGCTGTCATTGATCATAAAAATCGTCGGCGCATTATTCGCGCGCTCGAGGTTACGATTTTTACCGGCGAGCCATTTTCCAAACTCCGTGAGCGCGGGGCGCCGCTTTTCGATGCGCTCCAGATCGGCATTCAGGTGGAGCCAGAGACGCTGCGGAAACGGATAGATGAACGGGTCGAGGGGATGGTGAGTGCCGGACTCTGGCAGGAAGTCGAGGGACTTCTCGCGCAGAAATACGGCTGGTCCATCCCGAGCATGAGCGGTATTGGCTACCGGCAGTGGAAAGGGTATACTGAAGGCACGGCGTCCCTCGCCGATGTCATCCTCGAAATGAAGCGCGCCACCTGGCGGTACGCGCGCCGGCAGATGACCTGGTTTAGGCGAGATCCCAAGATCAGGTGGTGTCGGACGATCGAGGAAGCAGAGGCACAGATTGAAAATTTTCTTGTTCTATGAATAGCGGAATAAAATCCACGAGGTTGTCCTCCGGCGTCAAGTCCATCGAGACGCCAAAAGAAGTAAAGAATCACCCGTATGCGTATGGCCATTTGAGGGCATTGAAAAAGGAGATTCTGGAAAAGCGTAAGGCCGCGAAAAGCGCTTACGCGCTCCAAAAAGGCACGAAATTGCCGAAGGCAAAGATTGTCCGTCCACCGAAACCGATCACGTGGTCGAGGCAAAAACACACGGTGAAGACATGGACGGCGTTTGAGAATAGACAAAAAGTGGCCAATACCGGCATGAATCGTGAGGACATAAAAACCATGGACGAACTGGGCGACATTAGACAGAAATTTCATGGCCGGCCTGGGTATGCGATTACGGTTGCTAATCGGGCGAATGAGCGAGAGAAAGAAAAGCTCGGCTTGAACGGCCCTGATAGTTCTTCTCAGGGAAACAGTGGCCTCGCAAAAACACGGATCCAGGAACGATTGGAAGAGGTGAAACATGAGCGGGAAATGGAACACCTGGCGCGGGAACGGCGGCAGGAAGAAATGGAAGAAAAGATGGGCATTCACCACGCGAAAACTGTTGGCGGGCTCCGAGCATCGCCTGCCGTCACGATCGGTCAGGTCACGAAAAAATCCAATGTCTCTGCAAAAAAAGATGATAAGGAAGAATCCTCAGTGAGCATGTTTCACGGCGGACTTGATTGATTATGACATTCTCGCTCGATAGGCTCGCCAACCCGCTTCGCGATATTTTTTAGCTTCTTCTTTCGGATGCTCGGCTTCGTAGATGCCGCGGCCGACGATAATAATGTCACTTTGCTGTTTCCCAATCACGTTCTCCGGCGTATTGTATTGCTGTCCGAGCGTATCACTGCCAGCGGCGAGTTTCACGCCTGGCGTCATGGTGATGAATCCCGGGTCGTCGAGGAGTTTCCGCATGGCGATAAAGCCGATCACAAAATCTTTATGCGCCTTGGCCATCTCGAGCGTGGCCTTCGTGTATTCGCCGTAGGTGAGGGCGCCATATGAACTCATCTCGGCGAGGAGGAGGAGCCCGCGGCCTTTGTGCAGGCCGATCTGTTTCAGTCCCTCGATAATCCCCGGGCCTGGCACCGTGTGCGCGTTCGTGATATGCGCCCAGTCGGCGATGTGGTAGATGCCTTCCTGGTATTGGGAAGTGACGGTGTTCCCGATGTCGGCAAATTTTCGGTCTTCAAAGATAAGGAAGTTGTGTTCCTCCGAGAGGCGCTGGAGATGAATAATGAGATCCATGCTGAAGTCATGGACAATATCGATGTGCGTCTTGAGCACGCAAATTTCCGGCCCGAGGGTTTCGGCAATGAGGAGAAGCTCGGCTTTAGTCGTGACGTCGGCGGCGATCGCGAGATTTGTTTGTTTTTCATCCATGAGTTTGAGGAGACGCTGTGCGGTTGGATTGGTTGTATTTTGGATGCGGTCGGTGTAGGAGAGAGGCATAGAACTTCGTTATAAATAGTCCCTCTCCTCTTAGGCTTCGGCCCTGAGCTCAGCCGAACGGGAGAGGGTAGGGTGAGGTTTAGATTTGGTGCAATGGACGTCTTTTTGGGACTAACCCCATCTATCCTCCCCTATGAGGAGAGGGATTTTATAGTAAGTTATTTGTCTGTAGCGCTCTCATGATTTCTGCGTGGAGTGTCGGATTCGCCACAATGAGGTCACTCTGCCCCGGCTGCCAGTCTGTACCATGGAGGTTCGTGGCGAGCGCTCCGGCCTCGCGCGCGATGAGCGTAGGGGCCAGATAATCATGGTCATGCCCGCCGTTCGTGACGATGAAATCGACGCCGCCACTTGCGATATAGCAAGTGGGGAGGATGGTGCTGTAGTTCCCGGTTCTGGCTTTCGTCTTTTCAATAAACCATGAGCAAATTTTGGTAAAGGTTTCCGTGTGCGGCCGGCGCCAGCTTCGGTTGATGTGTCCAAAGGCAAAGTCGATATTTTTCTGTTGATTTACGCGAATGGGAATGTCATTGAGGGTGGCTCCGCCGCCTTTGGCTGCGAAAAATAATTGATCGCCAAATGGAACGTACACCGCCCCTAAAATAGCATCATTATTTTTTGTGACGGCGATAAGGACGCACCAGAAAGGAATCCCGGCCGCAAAATTTCTCGTGCCGTCAATCGGGTCTATGACCCAGCGGTACGGAGCGCCCAGGTTGATCTCCTCTGCCGCTTCTTCGCTGAAAATGGCGTGATCTGGAAATTGGTCGTGAATTTTTTTCACGAGAAATTCACTCACGGCCATGTCCGCTTCTGT